>CAYIPP010000150.1:0-1503 GCA_964365355.1 uncultured Gammaproteobacteria bacterium | reverse complement strand
CAAACCCAGAGGCAAGAGGAATTCCATTTCCAAACAACACCGGTTCGACGGTGAGATACAGATCTGTCACAAGACCTTCGCGCAAAAACTGGCTATAAATCGAAAAACCACCCGCCACGACCACCCGGTCGTGGCCTTCTTGTTCTAAACGATCCAACAACGCTTTTGGAGATTCGTCAGTAAATTCTAAAACTCCTGGAATCTGTTTTGTTGCATCTACCTCTTGCGTCATCACAATCATTCGTCGATCTTTCAACGGTTTCCCAATCGTCTCAAACGTCTTGCGCCCCATAATCACCAGTCCGATCTCTTTTGTTTTTTGAACAAAAAATTGCGTGTCTTCTTTTGATGTCCAATCAAGAGACACTTGATCTTGCTGTTGCGCAATTTTTCCATCCACGGAAATAGCTGCCAATAAAATCACTTGCATAAGGTTTAACATTTTTCAATATACATTCACGGTAATTTCCATGCCTTTGATTGATTTGAGAGGTTGATACTGTTGCTTTAACTGCTGAAAAATTTCTTCCACCAATTCCGTATCACCGGCTTGTGCACGTGCATAGCTGTTGTGCGGAGCACGAAACTTCACGTGCGGATGTTGATGAACTCGAGAAACAATCTCTCGTGCCGCATCATCATGGTTGTCATAAATATGTGCGTTTGAAATCGAATGCGTATAAATTCCAGGTTCAACTCCTAATCGCTCTGCTAAGATACATTGCAACAAGGCAAACCCGGCAACATCATGCGGACATCCAAGTACCATGTCGTTACTGCGAATCATATTGTGAAGATGTAATTTTCCACCCGCAATATTCACGGTAAAGGTGTAAGGACATGGAAGATTCTTTTTTGTATCCACTCCAAGTCCGTCATTAGCCGGATCCCATGTTACAATCACTCCATGACGCGACGCACTATTTTCTGAAAGATGATCCACAAGTTGTTCCAGTTGATCGCGTCCAAAATGATGTCGCCATCGATACCCGTATGCGGCTTTTACTGTTCCGTCATCTTCTAAAAAATCATCCCAGATTTTGGTAAACTGCCGTAACCAAGTGGGATCATTTTGACCTGTCAAAAACCATACTTGTTCGGCAATAAACAACTTGAGTGGAATTTTCCTCAATGTCAAAACAGGAAAACTTTCTCCCACATCCACACGCAATGTCACGCCTGGAACCATGCGTGTGATCCGACCAGACCAGGGATTTGGAATATCGATTCCCTCTTCCAAAATCTGTTGAATGGCTTGTTGATATTGAACATCAAATGAAATCATAAAAACGTGTTTCGTGTGTAGTGTAACACAACGTTGCTCAAAGTAAGCAAAGGAGATTGTTGCAAACTTCTTTATTATTGCCTGAGCTTACCCTTCCGTCATTGCGAGCCTGGGTTTATCATGAGGCGAAGCAATCTCATTCTGACTCGTTGAACTCTGTTCTAATTGAACCACTGTCGACTAGAAGTCGACAGAATCAGGTCAGGCGGACTGAAGTC
>CAYIPP010000149.1:0-1529 GCA_964365355.1 uncultured Gammaproteobacteria bacterium | reverse complement strand
TAGTCATTCTACGTAGAGTGGGGTCGACGGGCGCCCGTAAGCCGCAAGATTGCGACTTTTTCAAAGGTCTCTACGATCCTTTATCTATGAATCTCCTTATCCTACTCGTAACTGGCATCATTGCAATATTCAGTCTGTTTATTGCGTTTTTTTGGATTGGAAGTTTGCTTTTACCAATACTCTATAAAGGAGGACCGTATGTTCCCTCATCCAGAAAAAAAACTGCTGAGATGATTACATTGGCAAACATTCAATCTGATGATCGCGTGCTAGATCTTGGTTCCGGAGACGGACGTTTGCTAATCGCGGCAATGAAAGCCGGTGCTCACTCGGGAGAAGGATATGAAATTCATCCAGGTTTAATCTGGCTATCACGGTTTTATGCGCGTATGCATCGCATGAGTCAACAAATTGTTTTTCATCGAAAATCTTTTTGGGATGCAGACGTGTCACATGCAAACGTTGTCCTTCTCTATCAACTTCCAAAACCCATGGAAGACTTGGAAAAGAAATTACTCGGCGAACTTCCACATGGGGCACGAGTCATTTCACATTCATTTCCTATGACAAACTGGAAACCAGAACAAGTGAAAAATAAAATTTTTGTCTATAAAAAACCCTGAACTAGTTCAGGGTTACGTGATCACCGTACCATCTTCGCTTCTGTGATCAGTTGTGCAAGTCTTCTTGGTGCAATAAGTCTTAAGAGTTGTCCGTTGGGTCTACGTGGATTGACATCGAAACTCACGTCCCTCAGAAGTACTCCTCTTGTCCCGTTTGAATAATTCTCCATTGAGCAAATCTGCATGTACTCGAATGCATGACTACGACGACCTGGGCTTGTTCGATCCACCCAAACCATCGTTCCTGTTCGAAGTTTTCGAAGCGAACGTGTTCCCAAAGGAACAAAACATGCAGATATTTCTGGATCAAAAAAATCGCGTTCTTCGTCATGATCCACGACCTTCAAACCATCCAAAGGTTCAAGACACAATTCCAAATTTGCATCCATGTCTTGCCTCCTTCCAGGATCGAAATACACTTGTACATACTCATTGTATCACGCGTTTGTTCATCCTCAGATCAAAACAAAAAACCCGCCGAAGCGGATTGTTGCTTAACCTATTCTTGATGAGCCTCCACGTTTTTCTATTATTTCTTTTGCAACAGTTGATGGCACTGGTTCGTAATGATCAAATTCCATTGAGTAACTTGCACGTCCTTGTGTCAAAGATCGTAACGAAGTTGCATAACCAAACATCTCTGCCAATGGAACAAACGCATCTATAACTTTCACACCCGGACGATCTCCCATTTGCTGAATTTGGCCACGTTTTGCATTCAAATCTCCAACAACCGGCCCCATAAAATCTTCAGGTGTCACAACCTCAACTTTCATCATTGGTTCCAAAATTTCCACACCAGCTTTTTTCGCAGCAACCTGGAACGCCATGGAACCTGCGATTTTAAAAGCGGCTTCTGAAGAGTCAACATCGTGATACGATCCATCGTACAAAATAATCTTTGAA
>CAYIPP010000148.1:0-1550 GCA_964365355.1 uncultured Gammaproteobacteria bacterium | reverse complement strand
CTGTTTTTCTTGAAAGATAAAAAAGAAGAAAAGAAAAAAGATACTGCCTCCTAAAAATGCAACCATCGCCGCATTTGCGGTACTCACAAATAAAGCTGTCATGAACAACATCAGTAATCCAACCAAACCAACACGCCGTTTCTTTGTTGCTGTAAGTAACAACCAAGAAGTAAAAAACAGCATGTACAACAAATAGGTTCCAAAAAATGAAGAATTTCCAAGCGTGGAACCATTTTTCGTACTCATGATCAGGTTAAGCCCCAACACGTGCAGCAGATGGATCAATGCCGTTATACCCCCAACACAAACAATCACCCAACACATCCGTTCCCAATCTATTCTTGACCGCATCATTCCGGAAAAAACAAAAAACAACATTCCCAAATGAATCCAAACCAGTGCATTCGCATCACGTCCCGCATCACCAAAAAAACTCACAAAAGGATTTACACCAATCAATGAGGAAAAAAGAAACACACTCACCAACGCGAAAAACGAAAAGCCGATGCCGGTGAATCGTGGACGCCATTGAGGTTGACTCACCAATAGCCATACAAAACTCACAAACAGCACTTCTGTCATCCCAAGAAAAAAATACAATTTCAAACTTACATACCCAAAAAAATACCCTTGATAAAAAACAAGCGGAGTCAAAAAAATCGCGAACAAACACACGTGAATCCACGTGACCAAGCCTGAATGTTTCACTGAAAGATCATGCATAAGTGCTCTGGGGTCATCTAATAAAAATAAGCGTACAATATCACCGGATCCTGTGCAATTGGAATCCGCAGAAGCGCATCGATCCTTTCTTGCAATCGTGGAAATTGATCAGAAAGAACTTGCGCTTGTTTGACAAATTCCTCTTCAGATTTTGTCAATTTGATTGCAACCAACTTCTTAAAATACGATTCGGCAATTTCCGGATTTAAACGAATCGCTTGCTCTAACGTTTCCATCGCTTCATCGATTTTCCTTTCTGCCAGCAAAAGACCGGCATAAGACCAAAACGCCTGAGGATTTGTTCTATGCAAATCCATGGCTTTTTGAAACACGTGTTCTGCGTTCTGATAGGACGTTTGATCAAAAAAATATCCATCCAGCAAATATAAAAATCCCAACATATTTGAAGCACGTAAGTACTGCGGATTTCGTTCCAATGTTTGCTCCAAACCTTGAATCCCTAACATCATTTCTTGACGAATAGCTGAAGCAAGTCTCTGGCGTTGTTCCGGTGTAATCAGAAGAATCAGTTTGACTGATTCTTCTGCGAGAAGCACCCGACGAAAATCAATTCCAATCGGTGAACCGTTTGCACTTTTTTGATACTCGTTTGCTCGATCTTGAAACTTCTTGGCATCTGCAACTCGCCACGATTGATTCGTCGTCCAAGGAAAAATGACAGAATGATAAAATGTCCAAGGGAAAAAACAAAGACCCAAAATCGCGATACCAACAACATATTTTTTTGTATTGTTTTGTATTGTTGTTTCAACTTCTTCTTTGTGTTCTTCAAAGGAAGAAAAACAAGATGCATACGCAATAAGATT
>CAYIPP010000147.1:0-1592 GCA_964365355.1 uncultured Gammaproteobacteria bacterium | reverse complement strand
TACTTTACGAAAGTATTGCTCTACCAACTGAGCTACATCGGCAAGACAAGATAAGAAGATCCTTATGAATTCATAAAATACGTTACCGACGCTGTTTGCAAGTAGGTATTCACCACATCTTCAAGCGTAACTTTTGGAACGACAACTCCTTTTAACACAACATGTTGACCTGCCTCATCTTCGGTTCGATCTTCCACGGTTAAAATCGCATATTCCGTTTCAGATTCTAAAATACCTGTACGTTCTCCAATGGGAACATCGAACAATTCCGTCCAATTGGGTGGCAAATCTGAAATGAGTCGATCACCAATTTCCACCTCCTCTAACGTCCCGGGTAGTGCAAGCTCTTGTTCAATGTTCGCACGAGCGTCCGCTTGCAGTGATTGATCTGTTAACACGTGTTCGCTCATTTGCAAGGCAAGAACAATTGACGAGATGATACGTTCTTTAAATTCCTTTTGTGACCATCCAAATGTTTCATCAAGTTGTTGAATAAAGATCTCTTCACTTTCTTCTTCTTGAACCACATCTTGATAAAACTGATCCACACGACTCTGATCGAGTACGACTCCATCTTGTTTTGCCAGTAAACGAATAACCGTTTTATTCAACAGTGCATTCATAATGGTTTGTTGAATCACCGAATCATCAGGAAGTTCTTCCGAGTCTGTTGAATCAACATAATGCATGATTGCATCATACTCATTTGCATAGTCGTCTAAGCTAACCAGATGTCCATTGACCATCGCGGCAGGGTACGGAACAACAGAAATAATCGCACGTGTAAATCGATTGGTCACAGGAAATCGATAAACGGCAATGGTGATGATAGCAAGGATTCCAATAACCGTGCCAACAAAAAAAAGGACTTGTACAAGGCTTCGTTTTTGCTTTTTCACAGAAGGTAGTTCACGTTGTTGGGAGTCAACCGGCACAGGCTCTGGAATGACGTTTTGTTCTTGTCTCTCAATTTGCATACGATTCAATTGTTAGTTTTCTTGTACACGACGAAGTTCATTGTACGCGGATTTATGAAAAAAGTAATACCACCATTTTGTCGCATTCGCAACAGATGGTTGTTCTTCATTCTGACTCAACACATACTGCAGCGGATCCGTACTGTCAACCGTTGTTTCCGTAACAGCGTCCGGATTGGATACATCTTGCTGTTGAATCACTACCACCTGTTCACCTTCTTTTTTCAACCCAAGTTTTAAACGTGCCTCTCGTTCGATATAGGATGCTGTTTGTACCGCTGTCTGCAATTCACTCAAGGAACTATTTCGTGCAGTCAGTGACTCTGCTTGCGCTTGTAATTGTTCAATTTCTTTTTGGATACTGTATGTACGCATGTACTCCCGACCAATCGTCAAACCGAAAAAGACAATAACCAACATATTGACGATGAACAGGAAACGCCAACGGATGACTCGTTGAACAAATGAAGAGCGTGGTTGAGGCATGATTACTTTATGGATTGACGATAGTCTTCCCGAAGATCATTAATCAAATTATGAACATGAGCCGGACGAGAGACACGATTAAACTGAATATCTGCAGCCGCTCCGGAAACATCCAAACGGACATATCCA
>CAYIPP010000146.1:0-1615 GCA_964365355.1 uncultured Gammaproteobacteria bacterium | reverse complement strand
TTGAGACGGATGGTGTGTGGATCGCAGTCGGGTAAGATCGCTGTGAGCAACACCTAATTGCTTCGCCGCTTGTACGTTGAGATGCAGATGACGAGCCGGGATGAGTACACGTGCACGTGCGTGCATGCTTCCACACGGACCTTTGATCATACAACTCCCGGCACGAACCAGATCACCTGAAATACGCAACGGAGCTCGAATGCCGATGGCGGCAACATCTGAAGCTGATAATTCAATCTGTGTCTGCTCACGAAATGGTCCGAGCACACGCACGTGTTCAAAACATCCATTTTTCCCACGAACTTCTACGGACATCGATGAGACAAATTGACCGTAATGTCCCAAATCTGTTTCAGAACACAACTCAGCATCTCCAAACAACAGGCGAAAATCTTGTTCTGACAGATGGACATGCCGATATTGAACTACCACGGGAATAGGCATACTAAGGTCTTGATCGACGAACAATCGATAAAACGAGTCCCAGAATCAATACAAACGTCGTGATATACAGAACACTCACCACAATCGGATTATGGGCAAACGGAAGCCATGGAACATTCATTCCATAAAAACCCGCAATAAAAGTCGGCGCCATAAGCGAAGCGGAAATAACGGTCAAAATGGTAATCACTTCGTTTGTTCGATGGGAAAGCAATGCTTCGTTGACATCAAACAAACCGTCTAACAATAATTTCAGGTTATCCGTCGTTAACCAAATGGTGTCCAAACTATCTTGTAAGTCATCAAAATAGACAAACAGATCTTCAGGAATAAATGGTCGTTTGACATGTAACAAACTTGCAATGATCGTTCTTTGCGGATCGACAATATGTCGCACATATAAAACATTTCTTCTGGCATGACCAAGTTCAACCGTAATTTCTTTTGCATTGCGATGACTGATCTCTGCTTCCAAGCGTGCGACCTCACGTGCCATCGATATAACAATATCTCGACTTTGACGAAACGCATCCATCAGAATTTGATACAACAAAAACGCCGATCCTTTTGAAAAAAGGTTTTGTTTGTATCTTGCATGCGTTTCTAAATGGACAAACAAGTCATTGATTGCTTGAATCGATGTATGTGTGACCGTCACAATCTGTGTATCCGAGAGAAATACATATAATTCTTCTTTCTCGACATTTCCTGTAGTTGTATGAAATGTTGGAATATGAAAAATAAAAAACAGATAGTGTTTGTAGGTATCAAGTTTGGATAGATGAATTTCTGATCGGATATCATCATAATCCAACAGATGAAACTTAAAATGGGTTTGGAGAAAACGAAAATCCTCATCAGTAACACGGTCGATATGAAACCAAGTAACTCCTTTGTAGTCGATAAGCTTGTGGGACATAGAAAAATGAACTAATCGCGTTGACGATCGCGACGTGAAAAATGACCAAATGTGTAATGAAATTTTTCGTGTCTAATAGGTCCAAGAAGCGCCAAATGAACTTCTGCAAGTAAGTATTTTATTGCAATATTCATACGCCCATCGCGATCAAGACGACGAATCGACACAGGTATTTTTGTTGAAGTGAGAAATCCAAACTTGCCAATTTTTTTCAGACGTTGCGCATAATCATGATCTTCGCAAAACGTCACA
>CAYIPP010000145.1:0-1616 GCA_964365355.1 uncultured Gammaproteobacteria bacterium | reverse complement strand
GCGCGACGCGGACAGAGAATGATTTTTGCGAGATCGGAGCTTATCAATTTTTGCGCGTCCTGCTCTTTTGTACGCGTCACATACGCCATTGCGAGAAGGCGCTCCTCCACTATTGCTTCGCTAAAATTTCAGTGAAGAGATGATCATCTGAAACTTTAACTCTTTATTGGTGTATGTCGCTACAAGAACCTTTGTAGGTTATTGGAGACTGTTGAAAAAATCCTTGTTTCGTCATTGCGAGGAGCTCAAGGTTATCAATGGGCGACGTGGCAATCTCTGTTTTTTGAAAAACACGGAGATTACTTCAGAGGTCTCTCTATGGTATTCTGGTCGTCAAAATTTCGTACGGTACGAACATACGACAAAACAACGTTTGGAGAAAGATCATGTCAAGCATAGAAGTTCGTAAAATAGAAGTAATGCTCGACCACCTCAAACGGATTCAACAAAAAGTGTCCAGACAAACGCTTAATCTACTCATCGGCACTCAATGGTGTTTGGAAGTCAGCATCGACGAGATTAATGAAGTAGATTTTACATGCACATTCCTGTATCGTTGCAGACACAACGCGTTTGAAGCATCGTATCTATACAAAGCTACTGTCAATGTGATTGACATCACGCTCATCGAGGAACGTCTTCCCGCATCCTAGATTACTTCCCCATCTTCGACTTGGGGATTTTTTATTTGAACTCATTCTTCACTGTTTCAAATCGATCCACATCTTCCCGTCGAACAAAAAAATCTGTAAATTGTAATGTTTCATGATACGTTTGCAATAAATCTGAATACTGAAAAATCGGCACGTATTCAACTCCATTGACCAATTGTTTAGCAACGTACATCATGGTTGCTCGATCAGTTTCTCCGCTTCTCAACTGAGAAAATTCATTTGAGACCGTATGGGTAAAATAGCCGATCTCTTTTGCATCACAAAATTGGTGGAGGCGAGTCAACAGCTCACGATCTTTCTCTCGTGTTGTATGTAAACGTAGAATACGTTTTGCCGGAACACGATCAATAATATGTGATGACCAATAATTCTTTTTTTGTTTTGCCGCTTCAAACAAGTGTTCGATCACGGCTCCGTCACGCAATTGTGTATATTGATAGGGATCTGTGGGAATTTCCAACTGGATTTCTTTGTCACGAATCGCTTGATCCAGGTACTGTTCAAATCCTGCTTTTGTTTTGTGGTAATACACTTGATCGATCATGTGATAACGTGCCAACAACAGATCCTCATACGCGCGAACACCATTTTCAGATAACACAACAATCAACTTTCCATCATGTTCAACAACACGCATGGCCGAAATAAGCCAATCGATATCAAAGGTTCCATAAGCAACTCCACAAAAATAACTATCACGCAACAGATAATCCATTCGATCCGCATCCACTTCTCCAGAAACCAACCCTTTTAACACCGTACGCAATCCGAAAACTTCCTTTGTCATGTGACTCAACGCTTCAGACGGAAGAACATTCTTGTGAATAAGTGAGGCAATATCTTGTGCGAATGTTCGTTCAAGTACGCCCTCATCAGCCAACGTTTGAATCAGTAAAACACTGTAATCTTCATGCACAGCCTGACGATCAGGTTGTGTGTTCC
>CAYIPP010000144.1:0-1626 GCA_964365355.1 uncultured Gammaproteobacteria bacterium | reverse complement strand
ATGCAAGCCATCCTTCAAGCTCCAGGGCATCAATTCACTGTTGAAGAAACGCTAGCAAGCTGAGGCTTGCTGGGAAAAGGTGAATGGTTACAGTACGATTGTATTAGAAACTGTCTGGCCATATTTTTTACGCTTTTGCCTTAATTCAACACGTACATGTTTCAACTTGTCTTCAAGCTCATCAATACGCTCCTGTTCGATGGATGCCAAATCAACATCTCCCCAATGTTCAGATAAGTCTCCACGTAATTCATCTAATTGTGCTTGCATTTGTTCACATGTTTGTTCCAATTCTAACACATCTTTTGTTCCAAACGTTCTTTCAATCTCTTCTCCTGACATGTGGACAGCTCGTGGTTGTTCACGCATAAAGTAATCAAGTAGTTACGTTACAAAGTCTAACACAAAGAGGAACCACGTCACATACTCTCTCTTCACTTCAGAATAATTCGTTCATTCTTTTTGTATTCTCTGCTCATCAGAGACATGATAGAATCTCTGTATATGCAATCTTCTCACCAAATCATGACCATTGAAAAATGGTTTTTTCTTTTCATCGCCATTCTCGTTATCTATTTATTTTGGACGATCATTCAACCATTTGCTCTTGTGCTTTTAAGTGCATCTGTTTTTGCGATTATTCTTTCTCCAATCAATCGACGACTCACGCATGTTCTCAAACATCCGCGCATATCTGCAGCAATGATTGCGAGTGGAGTTTTGCTTCTTATTTTTGTTCCTGTTCTCCTTCTTTCTCTGCTCATGGCCAGACAAGCATCTGACTTAATCCAAAATTCGTTTCAAGATACAGGCTGGATTGATGGGTTACGTCAAGAGTTTTTGACGTTCATGACATTTTTACCTGCCTCGATGCAAGAATCTATTGTATCGTTTGATCTCACACAATTAAGTGTTTCAGTTGCAACATGGGCGTTTAAAAATATCGGATTTATTTTCTCAAGTGCCACCACGCTTATAGTAAACACGTTTCTCTTCTTTATTGGTTTGTACTATCTCATGGTGGAGCGAGAAAAAATTTACACGGAAATCCTTGCTCTTACTCCGCTCAATGACACCATTGATACAGCAATCCTTAAACGTATTATTGATACGGTACGATCCGTTGTGTTTGGTGTTTTGATTCTTGCAGTGATACAGGGCATAGTTGCAACCATTGGCATGACCATCTTCGGCGTTCCAGGAGCACTTATCTGGGGATCACTTACCGCACTCGCCGCACTCGTTCCTTTGGTCGGATCTGCATTAATAATGATTCCAGCTATCCTGTATTTGTTTATCACCGGATCCACAGGTGCGGGAATCGGTCTTCTGATTTGGGCAGTCGTTGTGGTTGGACTCGCAGATAATATTCTCGGACCTTATCTGATCAAAGGCACAACACGCATGCACGCGTTTCTTGTGCTTATCTCCGTGTTAGGCGGATTACAAATCTATGGATCCATCGGAATAATCGCCGGACCAACAATTTTAGCAGCTCTACTTGCACTTCTTGAACTCTATCAATCAGGAATTTTGACCACGGGAAAACTCAATAAAAAAACCTGACAATGTCAGGCCAGTTTCACGACAAAAATCTTTTATCATCAGCTGTTGGACCAAAGGAAA
>CAYIPP010000143.1:0-1764 GCA_964365355.1 uncultured Gammaproteobacteria bacterium | reverse complement strand
TTCGTGGGGCTCGACAGCCCGTGCACCGTAATCTCACGACTTTTTCAGAGGTCTCTAATGGATGGTATTTTTTCGGAGTCGATATTGGAGCGCTTCTGCCGCATGCTCTTCGCAAATTATCTCTGCTTGGGCAAGATGTGCAATCGTGCGTGCTACATGCTGAAGACGGAAATATCCTCGTGTACTGAGAAGTCCTGCCGAAAATGCTTGATCAAGAAGTTGTTTTGCTTGAGCCGAAAGAATCAAAGGTTGTTTGATCTCTTGCTTGCGCGTCATTGCACGAAGTACTCGTGTTTGAACGATAGATGAAGGTTCCGGTTGCTCGTGCTGTTGTAGATCTTCTGTTTTGATATTCGGGACATCAATAACGAGATCAATTCGATCTAATAATGGACCAGAAATTCGACGTTCATATTGTTGAATTTCGCGTGTGCTACATTCACAAGAATGTTTTGGATCATGAAGATAGCCACATGGACATGGATTCCGTGTGGCGATGAGTTGAAAATTTGCAGGAAATGTCACGGAACTTGTTGCTCTGGCAATGGTTACGACCCCATCTTCAAGCGGTTGTCGTAATGTTTCAAGAACACGTCGTCCAAATTCCGGGAGTTCATCTAAAAACAACACACCTTTATGTGCCAAAGAAACTTCTCCAGGTGCTGGCCATGTTCCTCCGCCAATGAGGGATATGGCTGAACATGAATGATGAGGTGAACGAAATGGACGCACAAACGATAACGAGCTAAAGGAAGTCCGTAATCCGGCAATCGAATGAATTGACGCGACTTCTATTGCTTCATCTTGTGATAATGGCGGAAGAATAGAAGGAAGTGCATGAGATAAAAAGGTTTTTCCTGTTCCAGGAGGTCCTTGCAATAAGATATTGTGTCCACCTGCGGCTGCAATTTCTAACCCGCGTTTGGCAAAAGTATGTCCGAAAATTTTAGAAAAACAGGTTGTGGCAGATATTGAATGTTCTATTGGTTGTGGTTTGACTGGTTCAAGCGGATGTTGCTGTGTGAAATGCTCAATACATTCACGCAACGATTCCACACCAAATACCTGCACACCTGAAACCAGTGATGCTTCTTTGGCATTTTGTTTTGAGACAAATAAATTGGTGTGTTCTCGTTTTTGTGCCATGAGTGCAACAGGCAGTACACCCTGAACCGGACGAATTTCTCCGTGGAGGCCTAATTCACCAAGAACAATCATGTTTTCGATATTTGGAATGGTAATATCTCCTGATTGGGCAAGAATAGAAAGACTAATCGCAAGATCATAGATCATTCCCTGTTTTCTTAAATGGGCTGGTGCTAAATTGACAGTGACTCGGCCTCGAGGGAACAAAAGACCGCTGTTGCGAATAGCAGATCGTATACGATCCCGAGATTCTTTTACGGCAATGTCCGGAAGTCCGACAATGATAAATTGTGGAATTCCTGATGCAACATCTGTTTCAACAGAAACAGGTATGGCGTTGATTCCAAAGATGGCTGCTGAAGTTATTGTAAACATAAAACCTCTTCGTTTCCGAGGAGGTTTTAGTTCAGCTTGAATACAAGCTAACAGATTTAAAGTGGTATGTCAACGTGTTTGCGTTTTGAGGAAAGCAACAGAAGTGAAACAATTCCAAGAACAATGATCATATCCGAAAAGTTGATGGCACTTCGACCAAAAAAGAAGATGTAATCGACCGTGAAGCCATAAACAAGACGATCAAAGAAGTTTCCTGCAGCTCCGATGATGATAAGCAAACAC
>CAYIPP010000142.1:0-1773 GCA_964365355.1 uncultured Gammaproteobacteria bacterium | reverse complement strand
GTGATCAGTTGGGAAGAATTGCGCGAGTGGGAGAAAGATTGGCAAACAGTGAGTCCGGAAGCGATTACACGTCGACAGCAATTTTTGCAACGTTCATTGTATTTGGAACGGTGGCTTCTTACTCTTGCCATCAAGATCGTTCGGTCTGGACGAAAAGAATTAGTGAATGAGTTCGCTTATGGGTTTAGCGATCAGCTCGATATGGATTCCTCCGTTGCAACGACTCCACATCTGGATCGTCTGCTTATTCTTGCGGACAAGCGGACGCGAAGCAAACCTCCCGAACTTCATCGGTGGTTTGATGCGCTTAGTCTGTTTGATCAGACAGTCGCTGTGGCCATGCTTGAACGCATAGATCCAGAGGAGTCCGTTGGTCGTGATCTGGACATGCTGATTGATTATTTGAGTGCGTTCATTTTCAAAAATGGATTTGTCACAAAAGAGTTTTTTGTTTACCACTCAGGAAACGAATTTGAGGTCGGTCCTCAGGATGTTGGGATTGGAAGGCATTTGAGTCATCGTGCGAAAGGGCGTGTACGTCGAAAAACGCGTTTGTCGTGTCGACGTACGCGTGAGGATCAGTTGGTGTTCTTGCTTCACCGCATTAAAGATCCATTCAATATGTGGCTCAAAATTCAACGGCAGATTCAGAAGAAGGAATTGTCATATCCCTATCTGATCTATGATCGTTGTGGGCTCATGTTTGTTGCGCAGACCACAGAACATGTTCTCAATTTGGCGGAGAATATTCGTCGAGTCTTGGTTGAAGATGGGGGAGACGTTGTTGAAGGTTTGAATGGAAATATGTCTCATATGGGAGTGGCAGCTGATGAATCCAACAAGGAGTCGTCAAAGCATTACGTCGTCATGAAGATGTTGATTCGGTGGAGAGATCGGATCTTTGAGTTTCAGTTCGTACGTTTTCACGATTACTTTCATTCAACGAGTTCTTTAACCGATGCAAATCACAAGTTGTACAAACTCAGACAAACCAGACAGTATATTTTCCCCAAATTGTGGCCTGAGACGTTGTTCAACATTTCTTGGGAAAATCCTCAGGTTCGCATGTTGTTGCATCGTTGGATGACGGCAAAGATTGGTTGGCGTGTGAATGACCATCCTCATACGTAAGACCTTCGCTTGTTCGAAGGTCTTTTTTCTTGACACAACATTGGTGTGAGAATACTCTAATCTATGGATATGATCTCTACATACACAAATTTTTTTAGCTTCTTTTTCTTCCGTTTTGCGGGGTGTAGTTGTCATAGCTGAATCGTTAAAGCAATGGCAACCGCCCCAAAAGGCGGTTGTTTTGTTTTCCAGTTCGTACCTTCCAAGGAGATGTGAAATGCAGTGTACGTTTCGTGATGCTGTAGATACTGATATCCCTTCAATCAATGCGTTGTTTCGTTCGGAATATGGGGATGGATACCCGTATCTTGTGACGGAGCTTGCTCTTGGTCACATGCATCTTGTTGCCGTTGTTGAGAGAGAAATCGTTGGATTTGCGCGTGCGGCTCCATACGGTGTTTATGCGCACGTGTGGGAATTGTGTTCGCTTGTTGTGATGCCCGAATTTCGGCAACATCAGATCGCGCGTGCATTGACCATTGAACGGATCAATCGACTTCGCAAACAAGGTGTGAAAACATTAGTTTCCGAAGCGGTCACTTGTTACGAGAATTGTGCATCTCAGAAGAATCTCCAGAATTTTGGATTTAAACCGTATGGATTACTTCCATTTGTTCATCCATGGATTCGTCCTGAGGTTCT
>CAYIPP010000141.1:0-1887 GCA_964365355.1 uncultured Gammaproteobacteria bacterium | reverse complement strand
GAGTGATACTGGCAAGCGAGTGAAAGTTCCGAATTTTCCAGAGCAGATTGTTTGGGGCTATCCAATTCGTGTTGCCTATGATCGTGTTCGTAGGCATGGCCGATTCTCCTTCCAGTCCTACGGAGGTAGCCAGCGCTAGATACTACTGAGACCTCTGAAAAATCGCAATCTTGCGGCTTACGGGCGCCCGTCGACTCCACTCTACGTAGAATGACTACGTTTCGTGGGGCTCGACAGCCCGTGCACCGCAATCTCACGACTTTTTCAGAGGTCTCTACTCCTTGTTTCTATCCATTCGGATGAAGCAGGGAGTTTTTCTTTTTGTAAACAAAAACAAGGTCGTTGAAACCTTATTTTACTAAATCTCCTGTCTTTATGGTGTAGATGCACTTATCAAGTTTGTGATCACGAAGTTTGAAATTGCGTAGGCGGCGAGTGTAAGGACGATTCCTATTATTGCTGTGCCAAGAATTCCCTTTGCTTTTTTTGCTTTTGAAGCTTCACCGGCATCGGTCATCCACAAGTATCCTGCATAGACAACAAGCACGACGAAAATAATGCCTAGAACAGACAAAAATACATTAATCAGCTTTCCAATAAATAATGGTAGCTCTTTCGGGGAATCGGTAAGGGGGGCGCCAACTTTTTCAAGTTGTGTTTTAGCTTCACTTAATTGTGCAAGAGCTGCTGCTGGCACAAGACTCATAACTGAAACAGAGATCCAAGCACCGATTTTTGTGTAAAGATTTTTCATAATGAAAGATTAAAACGGTAAATAGTTTTGAATAGGTGTTAACCAGATCCGGAAGCAATAACGAGTTTGTCGACAATAAATTTGGTTAACGCATAGGCAGCGATAATGATAACAAGTCCAATCACGGAATTGCGCAAGATACCTTTTGCGGTCTCCACATTTTTCGACGTTCCTCCTGCTGTCATCCAAAGCACACCCGCATACACTGTCAGTACGAGAAACAACACACCAACAATTCCTAACACAACTTGAATGAGCTGACCAATCAGTTGTTCAATGGGAAGTGTGGAATAACCGGCTCCTGACTCTTCTCCTGTTGCTTTCAGACCTGCTTTGATTTGTTCTGCCGCGGAATTTTGAGCCAGAGCAGGAACGGTCACAAATAAAAATATTGAAACTGAAACAGGAAGAATGTGCAAAAAAGATTTTTTCATAAGGTTCAGTTCAGATGATCAATGATCATCATATGAACTGAACTCCCCATGCCAAGCATGGGGATGGGTGAGGTGACAAGATAAACTAAGAAATACCAGCAATTTTTTCGATGACAAATTCTGCGATGGCGAAGGAAAAAAGGACAATCACCAGTCCGATAATTCCTGCGTAGATCAACTTCTTTGCTTCACCGACTTTTGTAGTGTCTCCTTGTGAAGTCATCCATTTAAATCCACCAATTAAGATCATGATCACCGCAATTATACCCAAAAATCCCATGAATGTACGAATAACGGCTGTGACACTCGCGACTAAGCCTGTTGAACCAAGACCTACCGTACCTGCCCAGTCCTCACCTGTAGCCTGGCCAGCACCACCAAAGAGTTCGTCTGCAGTGAGTGGATTAGTACCCGCAGCCGCATCGTGCGCAAACCCAAGAATCATTGGAGACACAAGAAGAAGCGTCATCATTGCCGCAAACGCATAGCTAAGGAACGATTTTTTAGAAATAGTCATAGAATAAAAATTAAAGATTTTAAAGAATAAAAGTAAAACTTAGAATCATTCTACCGTTTATCAAGAAATTTTGTAAGTCGTTATCCACATACAACTTGAGACTGTTGCAAAACTCCTAGTCATTTCATCATTGCGCAGCGTCCGACTTTGTCGGAAACGAGCGTTTACCATTGAGTGAAGCA
>CAYIPP010000140.1:0-1937 GCA_964365355.1 uncultured Gammaproteobacteria bacterium | reverse complement strand
AAAGGCATACCACGTTGAAATCGAGTCGGTCATGGATAAAGCGCTCAAGATTCCCACGAGTTCACAGCCAGCCACCGCGATAAGCGCATAAAAAACATGTTGAACTTTTTTCATAAAATACGTTTAAACGTTCTTATTTTGTTCTTGAAGATAAACGCGTCCTTTTTCTAAAATCTTTTTATCCAGTGCCGTATACAAATCAATATCTAACGTTGCGGCAATCAAAAAAACAGAATTGAGAATATCTGCTAATTCTTGCTCAACATGTTCTTTGGCCAATGCCGGTTTCAACCGTTTTTCTAATCGACATTGATTGTCAAAAATTAATAGTGCTTGTGTGAACTCTCCCACCTCTTCCATTAGTTTACACACAAGAAATTCCCGATTAAAATTTATTCCGTGTTTTTTTGCATAACGCTCTGCGTTCGCTTCTATGAGTGTTTGTATTTCAGAAAATTCCATATGTTATTTTGATAAAAATTTTGCCAACTCCAACAAATCTTTTTTAGTATTCTCTCACAAGTTTTATATCCTCCACAAACAGTTGTAACTCTCTATTTCCATTCCATTCATTCACACGAATGTAAAAGGCAAGATCAATCAGTTGACCGAGTGATAATGCAGGTAGCAACGATCCAAATCCAAACGCAATGGCTGGCAAGATACGTCCACCAGGCGATTGAACCGTCATTTTCAAATGCTTTCCCTCATTTCCCACAGGGGAAAATGAGGATACACGCAGACCTCGCGTGCAAAAAATTGGCTCTTCATTTCCACGACCAAACGGACGTACATACTGAATCGCATCAAAGACCTCCCAGGAAATATCTTCCAAACACATCTCTGCTTCACAGATAATCCGCGAGACCAAGTCCTCTTCTTGAACGGACTTTTCCGCAAACACATGAAATGACTCAATCGCTTTCTGAAGATTTTCTTCTCCTCGAATAGAAAAACCACAGGCTTGAGGATGTCCACCAAATTTTTCCAAAAATTCTGCTGAAGCTCTCAGTCCCGCAGTGACATCAAATGACCCAACGGTTCGACCGGACCCAACATACACATCTGCATGTTTGCCAATGACATACACAGGTCGATGAAATTCATTGACAATTTTGCTCGCAACAAGTCCCACAAGTCCTGGTGACCATGTGTCTGAAACAACAACCAATAAATTGTGAGAGGGAACTCCATCAACCAATTGAGGAAGTAAGAGTGTTTTCGCTTCTTCATACATACGTTTAGATACACGCTGACGATCGATATTCGTTGTCTGAAGTTGTATGGCCAATTCAGTCGCTTGTACTTCATCTTCTTCAATCAACAAATTCAACGCTTCGGTTGCATGATTCATCCGACCTGCCGCATTCAGACGTGGTCCTATCAAAAATCCAATGGAATCCGTATCAAGTAATCCCCACTTCCCTCCGGCAATCTCAATCAATTTTCGCAAACCCACTCGACGCGTTTTGTTGAGTACCTGAAGGCCATACAATTCCAACACACGATTTTCACCCTGAAGTGGCATGATATCCGTTACAGTGGCAATCGCTACAAGATCAAGCAGCCACTTCTCGTGACCTTCTGGAAACGCGGCACCACGTCTTCGCGCCTCCTCGATCAAACCACTCGCGAGTTTAAACGCGACACCTGTTCCACACAAAGATTTGTTGGGATACGTTTCTCCTGAAACCAACGGATGAATCAAGATCGCAGCGGGAAGCTCAGCTGGCATGGTGTGATGATCGCACACGATCGTACCGATCCCAAGCTCTAACCCTCGATCAATCGCTGACGTATTACTAATCCCGCAATCCACCGTGATGACGAGTTTGGTGTGATCATGTGCGTTCAGATGCTCAACCGTCTCGATACTCATGCCATAGCCTTCTTTTTCCCGATGCGGGATGTAGCTCGTAATCTTTTTCTCATCGAAT
>CAYIPP010000139.1:0-1953 GCA_964365355.1 uncultured Gammaproteobacteria bacterium | reverse complement strand
GACACACTTTCCGGCCAACGTGCCCGTGCGCCAACATGGATGCGAAATCACGGGTTGGAATGGGTATGGCGGTTGATGATTGAACCCAAGCGATGGAAGCGTATTGTGCGAGCAACCATCGTATTCCCACTGGTTGTTCTGTCAGATACAATAAAACAACATCGTTTTTTGAACGCATGTCGAAATGTCCTCAAAGCATTTTTTACATTTTAGTCTATGCAGATAACAACTCGTTTTCCACCTTCACCAACCGGATATTTACATGTCGGATCACTGCGGACGGCGCTCTATAATTACTATTTTGCAAAAAAATACCATGGAACGTTTATTCTTCGCATTGAAGACACAGATCGAACACGTCTTGTTGAGGGGGCGGTAGAGGCATTGATTCATACACTGGATCGACTGGGGATTATCTATAATGAAGGACCAATCGTTGATAACGGTACGTTGTCGGAAAAAGGTTCACATGGTCCTTATATCCAGTCAAAACGATTGGATCTCTATCGCGAACATGTCCAACGTTTGGTTGATGCCGGACATGCCTATTATTGTTTTTGTTCTAAAGAACGTTTGGATGAGTTGCGTTCATTTCAACAGGCATCAAAACAACAAACCAAGTATGACCGTGCGTGTGTACAACTCTCTTCGTCGGAAATCAACCATCGACTGTCTCAAGATGAATCATACGTCATTCGTATGAAAATTCCTGATGGAATTTCACAATTTCATGATGAAATCAGAGGCACTATTACAGTTGCTAACAGCGAAATCGATGACCAGGTTTTATTGAAGGCTGATGGGTTTCCAACCTATCATCTTGCGGTGGTTGTAGACGATCATGCGATGCAGGTCACCCATGTCATTCGAGGAGAAGAATGGTTGTCTTCTGTGCCAAAACACCTTTTGCTTTACCAATGGCTTGGATTTGATCTTCCTGTGTTTGCCCATTTACCTTTGATTTTAAATCCGGATAAATCAAAACTTTCTAAGCGGCAAGGCGATGTGACTGTTGAGGATTTTTTAGCAAAAGGTTATCTCGAAGAAACACTCATAAATTTTGTTTCGTTGCTTGGTTTTAATCCAACAGCTGATCGTGAAATCTATACGCAAGAAGAATGGATTGAGTCTATTGATCTATCAAAAATCAATAAAAGTGGAGCGGTATTTGATGAACGAAAATTGTTGTGGATGAATGGACACTATATTCAAGCTATGACCGGTTCAGCATTGGCAAATCGTGTGAAGATGTTTATCCGAAGGGAAGGGGATATCGACATGACCTTGCTAGAAAAAATTTGCGAGATTGAAAAAACTCGCATGTCACTCTTGACTGAAATTGATCAGTATAGTTCTCCGTATCTTTCACTTCCAACCTATGAATTGTCCATACTTGCTTGGAAAAAATCCGATCTTCAAGATGCAAAGGTTCAACTCACGACAGTAAGAAAATTTCTTCCAACGATTTCAGATGCAGCTTGGAGTTCTCCACAGTTGATTGATGAGGCTTTAAAAAGGTATATTACACAGAGAGAATTGCAAAATGGTAATGTCCTTTGGCCATTACGTGCTGCACTATCTGGTTCAGAGCGTTCTGCTGGCCCACACGAATTATTGTGGGTTCTTGGTCAAGAAGAATCGCTTCGTCGCATCGATCATGCGTTACACCTTTTATCTTAGTAGTCTTCTCATTCTTCTCACCATGACGATTGGGGGACAGTTTGTGTTTGCACAAAGTGAAGAACCGGACTCAAAAGAAGTACAGGTGTTGAATGCCGAAATTCTTGATAAAAAGGCGAACATTAATCAAATCAATGAAAAAATAGTAAGTTATCAAAAAGAAATTGAGAAGAAACAAGCGGAAAAAATTTCGTTAACCATGGAACTGGATTTGCTGGATAATCGAATTGCAAAAACAGAACTTGAAATTGAGGAAACTCAAGCAACGATTGA
>CAYIPP010000138.1:0-2065 GCA_964365355.1 uncultured Gammaproteobacteria bacterium | reverse complement strand
ATATTCATCCCACAACATACGATTGATGTGAGGTATATCTTGAGCTTCCGCTGGACGCAATGAGTACGGATACTTGGTCATCTTACATTGTGCAGAACATGCCAACATGTGTTTTCTCCTTTGTCAAAGAACATGGAACATCTCTCCACAAAAACAACTGTCATTTGTTCATGTTGAAAGACGTTTATTGTTCACAAACACATCTGATCAAATCGTTCAATCGCTTTTGCATACAGTTGGTAAAACAACACAAGACTGTCACTGTCTAGCCACTCATCAGGACTATGCTGCTGACCGGAAAGAGGTCGAGAAACAATAATAGGGATATGACATGCGGAGAAAAAACGTCCATCATTTGAACCACACTGTTTGCTGTATTCCACTTCTGACGCTGTACATTCACGAACACAGGAAGCATAAGATTGCACAAACACATTCTGTAGATCAGTATGCATTGGATCTCCACTCACCAACACTTCAACACAAACTTGATGACCGGCTTCTCTCTGTAAACGAGCAAGTACATCAGCCAATTTCATATCTTCCGTTATACGAATATCGAGTTCGCACACAGCTGAATCAGGTACTTGATTTGCAGCGGCTCCTCCAGAAATCTTTCCAAGATTACACGTTGGACCCCAGAATGTTTCCGTTCCAAGTGCATCAAAACAATTTGATCGAATGCGATCATAGGCTTCTACTAGCGCGTCGATGGCATTTTCTCCAAGCCAAGGTCGAGAGCCATGTCCTGTTTTTCCCTGAGCGGTTAGTCGAACTAAAAGAACTCCTTTATTTGTAATGACAATCTCATGAGGAGATTGACCTCCATCAGGAACAAGCGCAATGCGACTGCGATATCCAATGGTATTGAGTAAGTAATTCACTCCATGTTCACCTCCTATTTCCTCATCGGTTGTCAGCATCAAACCAATGTTTGGAGTATGCTCACGAACTGAACTATCTTTTAACAAGTGCATCATCACTGCACATTCACTTTTCATATCGCACACACCGCGTCCGTAGACTCGTCCACCCTTTTGCGTGAGTTGAAACATGTCTTCACTGGCAGGCACCACATCAAGATGTCCAACAAGTAACATATCTGGAGACAAGGTATCTTGAGTTGAAATGACAATCGAAGGTTTTTCGCCTGAACAATACCGTTTGATACTAAGAGAAGTATTTTCAAAAAAACATTCAACATAATCAATGATATGATTGAGTTCCGCTAGTCGATCGGCAATTGATGGGATGCGAACGAGTTGTTCTGTTGTTGCAAGTAATTGTGTTTTCATACAAGAGAGAGGACAAAAAACCACCGAATGATTTCGGTGGTTTTGAATTATGACGTGATCTTCATGTCTTCATCATGCCACCGAATCGAAAAAGCGAATACCAAGAATAGCGAGAATTATTTCGCTCAAGGTAACGCGTGGCAACATACATGAACTAGTCTTCATACTGTTTAAAGGCTATCGGACATAAAACTATTTGTCAAATTTTTCATAAAAAAATTCATGTGGATAAAAAAGAGACCGACAATGGTCTCAGAATGTTTTGAATTCCTGCTCGCAATACTGCTTCAGAAACTCAAGGTCAGGTGTCACGTAGACAAGATCAAATGTGAAAGAACGATGAGGTGGTCTGTAGACTCGCAACAAATCGAACGGTCGATGTTGTTGATCACGACCAAATCCAGGAAGCACAGCCGCAAATCGATATCCTTTTCGTTTCAAAAGAGAACGCACTTCTGTAGCCTCTTTTTGATTCAAAGGAATATCTACAAACACAGACCCCCTCAAGCCATGTACTTGTTTCCCATGTAATCGCCGAGGAAACACATCTCTGTCTCGAGCTGTTGATTCCCAAGGTGGCTGAAGATCCGATGTTGGAACAAGCAACTCCAATGCAGATCGATCTGATGGATCCAAAAACAGTTCTCTGCTTCCAAAGCCCGTTCCGCCATTGAGCGATGCGACCATCAGAACAAGCGACAGCGGTTGTTCTCCCAGAACCTCAGGACGAATCCATGGATGAACAAATGGAAGTAATCCATACGGTTTAA
>CAYIPP010000137.1:0-2086 GCA_964365355.1 uncultured Gammaproteobacteria bacterium | reverse complement strand
GTGTTTCTGTGGGATCGGCGATGTGCGCAATGGTGAACCTGCTCCATTCCAGTTTGGACACTTTGAGGGTGAAGGACACAAGATGGATTGGTGGCTCACCAAGTTCTGGTTCGATGGTGTGGAGGGCGGAGGCAATGGTGGTGAAAGCTACGAGCTTGGGCTTTTTGGCTCGGCACGCATGGTGTCTGCAGATGCCTTTGCCCGTGGTCAGAAGGGATTCCACTTCACTATTGCCGATGACAATCTGTTTCCTGATGTACGCGCAATGGATGTGAAGCGAGTGTGTGGGGTGGACATACCTGCGGACATGCCTGTCGAGCAACTCATTGCAGAGATGCAGCAGAACTGGCACACGTTCATCATTGCCCCGGATCAATATCGATTCCGTGTTGTTGAGCGAAACTGGCGTCGATATTTCGGTGACAATGCGCTTGCTGCTGATACACATGAGGATGTCACAGTTCTCATCTGTGGTCTTGTCGGACTCGCAGAAGGAACACTCACGAATCTGGAAGAGTTCGATCGTTTGATGGTCGAGATGTTTGGTCGTGAATCAGCCGAACGTGGTCGTGTGCTTGCTCGCCTGGAAGCGTATGCTACAACGCTCAGCAAGGCTGGTCACAAGCGTGATGCTGATTCGAATGCACGACCTCAGACTCGCGCAAGCGGAAATGAACGCGTGTAATTGACTGTTCTTTTCAACGGAGGGGTCGTCTTAGTAAGAGGCCCCTTTTTTCTTTTTATAGTGGAAAACAAGGAACAGGAGGTGTTCTTTGATAACGGAAGTATTTGCTCCCAGAGACTTGTTCTTTGGAGATAGTGGAAAGGGAACGATCGTTGAGACGCTTGTACCCAAGTATGGTGCTCATGCGGTTGTGCGCGAAGGTGGTCCACAAGCTGGTCATGGCGTTGTGACGTCTGATGGAAGACATCATATTTACGCGCAGATTGGTTCGGCTACATTCGTGCCGGGTGTGACGACTTTTCTTTCACGGGACATGTTGATTGATCCTTGGCGTTTGATGGTGGAAGTCCAACAGTTGGTTCGACTTGGTGTGCCGGATGTCTATGAGCGTCTTACAATCAGTGCAAATGCGTATGTCATTTCGCCACTCCATGCGGCCGTGAACAGATTGCGTGAGCGCGCTCGGGGTGACGGTCGCCATGGAAGTTGTGGTCTTGGCATCGGTGAGACGATGTCGGATGTGAATCTCTATCCACACGTTGTTTTACGAGCAAGCGATTTGAGAAATGTGGGACAGTTGTATGATCGTCTGTGTTTGATCCAACATTTCAAGCGAGAGCAATTGCATGCCGAAGGTGTGCTGATGGCGTGTTGGAATCAACCAGATGCACAAGATGATATTGAGTTGCTTCTTGCAACATCGCGCCTTGTTCCGTATGTTGTCGATCTTGAAGAATTTAATACGCATGTCCGAATCGTACCCGATTCGTATCTTGGAGAACTGCTTGAAAAGGGTTCAATCGTTGCTGAGCATTCACAATCGGTTCTTTTGGATCAGTGGCGTGGATTTGATCCCTACACAACATGGAGAATTTGCACTCCACATAGTTTGGATGCATTGCTGGCGGAGCAAGGGTTCACTGGCCAAGTTCATCATATTGGTGTTGTGCGTGGATATGGTGTTCGACATGGACCCGGTCCATTTCCAACAGAAGATCCAGTTCTGACTCATTTGTTGCCAGATCCTCCAAGTGCACGAAATAAGTGGCAGGGACAATTTCGTGTCGGACATTTCGATGCGGTTCTTGTGCGGTACGCGATCAAATGTTGCGAGCGCATTGATTCACTTGCCGTGACGTGTTTGGATCGCATGGCAGCGATTGATGACTGGCAAATTTGTACACGCTACAAAGAAGGTGATCAGTTTGTTTGCGATATCCCACTTGGTCCATATACAGATCTTGAGTATCAACGTGCACTGACACAATGTTTGTTCAAGATGGAACCG
Source organism: uncultured Gammaproteobacteria bacterium (assembly GCA_964365355.1). Lineage (GTDB taxonomy): Bacteria > Patescibacteriota > Patescibacteriia > UBA9934 > GWF2-40-263 > VGKU01. The sequence goes on along the minus strand of CAYIPP010000137.1, from coordinate 113 downwards.
TTTCTTGAATCATCAACAAGTCAAACGGATTTTGAGACAAATGTTCAAGAACATATTGCTCGTATCGAGAGCGAATTGCATCTTCCCGTTTCTCTCCTTTCCTTTGGTCCAAC
>CAYIPP010000136.1:0-2191 GCA_964365355.1 uncultured Gammaproteobacteria bacterium | reverse complement strand
AAATTGAGGCGAGACGAAGAGAAAAATGTGAAGCATATCCGTAGATATGTTGAATATTTTTCTCAAAGTCGTAGCCCAATTTTGGACGGGATAGTGCGTAATGGTTAGTTGGAGATGGTATTAATGTGTTAACAAGAGAACCCGTCGTTTCCGACAGGTTCATCAATAGTCAAACTCTATCAGACACGATCTGGCATGTCAATATTTTTCAGATGCGTGAGGTGCAGCTGATCTGCCATTTCTACAGCCACAACATCAATCCGCCACACCTGATGATTGGATTGCACATTCAAATAGTGCTCAGCGCATCGCACAATCTTTTGGATCTTTCCATACCCAACGCTTTCTTCCGGAAATCCATAGGTACCAGATCGACGTGCTTTTACTTCAACAAAAACGACTTCATCGCCATCCTGACAAATAAGGTCGATTTCTCCAAAGCGTGTTTTCCATTGATGTTCGAGAATGCGATATCCATGGGATCTAAGATAATCCGCCACCAATGTTTCAACTCGAGTTCCGAACAAGCGCCGAAAATCAGGCATAAAATTATTTGGCAACAAGTCTAATACCGTTTTTTCTTGCGTGAAGGGAAATATTTTCGTTTTTCAAATCGTGCTTCTGATTGTTCTTTCATTGAAGGTATTTTGTTCTTTGTATATCGAACCAAAAAAACCACCCACACAATCAATCCAATAAGCCAACAGAGGTACCAGATTCGAGACCCGAACAATTGGATACGTTCAAAACTAAAAAAATATAAACCAACTCCCAACGCGCCCATAGTGATCAACAAATTGCCAACACGATTTCCCACCATGCGCAGATATCGATCATCGAATTTTTGTGCCGCAACCATGTGTGCCACAATTCCTGCAACACACATGAAAATAAAAAATGCAAACAGACTTATGCCAAACCAACCACCAACTTCGGCAGGTTGCATGGTGAACCAGAACGAAGGTTGTAACCAAGTTTGTATCATACATTTTCAAAATAACATGAGACTATAGTCATCACATTATGAATAGGACTTTTTACGCCGTCCACACAGATGAGATGCGCTGTCCTGGAGTGTGGAAAAACCGCAGGGGTAGCCAGGATTTTTCCACACGAAGGACAAGCAGATCGCTGTGTGGTCGGATGGAAAAATCCTGTTTCATGATGTGATGACTATAGATTCGTTAAAAATTTTTTCTATCACACCACAAATTTTCCATGATCGTCAAGGTCGTTCAAAGAGCAACCCCCAATGTTGAGGACCGGCAATAAAATTGTTTAGAAGTATAAAACCTTGATCAATAAAACGTTGTTGTATTGTCTGCACGGAAATCCGACGCTCTTGCGAAACCAGCAATGAACCTGCTTCTGGATTCCAATCAATCACCAACACTCGACCACCCGCACGAAGAAGTCTCTTTGCATGTTGAATAGGTACGAGACTCTTGAGAAGAAGATGAGCCATATTCACAAACGAAACAACATCTAAAGAATTTGCCGGAAGATGAATCCCATTTGGATGTTCCAAATCTCCCCATACGGGCTGTATAGTTGTCAGTGAATTGAGTTGTGCACGACTTTCAACAGATTGCAAAGCGATTTTGAGAATATCCACAGCATACACGGTTCCATTTGGACCAACGATTTGTGCTGCGGGCAAAACAAAATGTCCAAGCATTCCCGATCCAAGATCCGCATACGACATATCCAAAGAGAGCCCAGCTTCTTGCAGCAACCGTTTTGAATCTAAAATCGCTCGACCTGATGGCATAGCAGACATAGGGTTATGTATGAGTGAGTATGCGCGCAATGCTTTCTAACATATCAGAAATAATATTCGTGGCAATAAAAATTCCAACAAATACCACAAGGACTCCCATCAACTTCCAAAAAAAATGCGAACCACCTTGACCAAAATGCTTTTCCGCGAATGGCACTTCCCCAAACCAAGACATGAGAACGTTGGTATATTTCACCATCAAAAATCCAATAACCATCACAAACAAACCTAAAGGAATACGAAAGAGTGGCGACATACAGAATAAGTATAGCAAAAAATAGACGTTTTTCGAAGACATACAGCTTGCAATTTTGTGCAAAACTTTTTACACTCTGAGCACTGAAGATCTGATGTCTTCAAAATACATTCGGACGCATGGCTCAGCTGGTTAGAGCGTCTCGTTTACACCGA
>CAYIPP010000135.1:0-2369 GCA_964365355.1 uncultured Gammaproteobacteria bacterium | reverse complement strand
TGAATTTCTGTATCGAAGAGAGAGACAAAAGCATCAAAAATAATTGGTTTAAAAGTAAGTAGACGAGCCATCACCATAAGGCGTTGGCCTGGAAATCCAACAAACATGACATCGTAAGTATTTTTGATTTTTTTGTGTTCTTGAAATAAACGCCTGAATTTATGGGGTTCAGTAATTGGTACATGACAAAAAATTACATGTATGCCATACATTTTTAATCCGTTCAGTAAGACACGACTTCTTGAATATTCTGAATTGTAGACTCCAAAATAACAGATAGTCATACGGAATAATTTTGGTTATTTTGTTACTACAATAAAATATCCACCGTGAAAGTTTCCGAGTCGAGGATGGTTTTTGATGAGAGGCAAGCGATCAAGCCGAACAAGTAAGTCTAAAAATGGGCACAGAAAAAGGACACCGAAACTAAGCGGTTGTGGAAGAGACTTGAAGAGTATTTTTGTATATTCAGCCATCAAGGTAAAAAATCTTCCGGTGATAATACATTCTTCCACATGAAATCCATTTTTTTCTAGTTCTTGAATCCATTTGTATTTTGTCCATCGTTGATAATCTGAAGGATCTGCATGGATCGCGTACAAAAATGGAACAGAAATAATCATACGTCCGTGTTGTTTTAAAACACGAAAACATTCAATAATTCCTTCGTCGATCTGTTGAACATGCTCAAATAATTCACAGGCAAGAATGGTGTCCACAGAGGAATTTTCTATTGTATCCATGCATGAAACATCGAGAACAATATCAGGATTGTGCGCAGGATTGATATCTGCAAAGATCCATTTTTTTACTTGTTCTTTTGGTTTTTTAAACTTACCGCGATCTCTTCCTCCGATATCCAATACGACTCCCGAAAACAGGTGTTCATGTGTTGAAAGCAAAGAATCAATGTGTTTTCTTCGATACGTTTTCCACATGTACTGTTGAAGGCGTTTTTTTAGCATAGGAATTTGAGAATAATTTAGCAAAAAGCCTTCTGGACCAAAAGAACAATTGCATGTGTAAACGATACCATATGGATTCGAGCTTCTTGGTTCTACGTTTATAAATTGCTTCCTTTGATTGAATCAATCGTTCAAACAATTGCAGATATTCAGAGTTCATTTTGTCGCTCGTATTATCATACTCTTTCATGCGTTTAGCAAAATAGTCGTATTTTTCGATCAAAAGTTGTAATCGGGTTAGAACATCGGACGTATCATGAAATGAGATTCCGTAATTTTGACAATATTCTGGTAGAGCTCCACTCTCTCTGTAGAGTAAGGGGAGTCCACACAACGCTCCTTCTATATGGTGCATTCCTGCAGGTTCATTGATCGATGCAGAAAGATACACATCAGCTTTTTGAAGAATGTTTGCCAGTTCTTTTCCTGCACAAGGTGGATGGACAATAATATGGTTGTTGTGAAATCCTTTTGGGAGATGACCCACGTAGTGGAATTCGAATTGATGACAGAGTGGTTCATGTCCCAGTGCTTCATTGAGATACGCATAGACATCCCATCCTTTGTTCGGATGCGTACTCCAGTGATGTGTAATGATTTTAATTTTTTGACCCTGTTTCAACTGTTTTTGTTGAAAAGTAAAAATAGCGTTATCAGCCCCATTCTTGATAACAGAATAATTTTTTGTAAATTGCAATCCCTGATTTTTAAATAAATCAACGAGCCAGGACGCAATATAAATCGTGTGATCCATGATGGAATTTGCTTTCTCGAGTTCCTTATTTACGGATGTGGTTCCTTTTCGTTCATCACATTCATTCACTCGATGCACAAGAATCGCATTTTTGTTTGTCTGCTGAATATAGTTTATGACTTCAACAGGTCCAAAGGATACTGAGTGTAAATAGACTCGTGGATCAGTGAGCAAAATAATGTCTAAATCTTGTTCTGTTAAATCAAAAAAGACCTGATGTCCATGATTGATAAGAAATTGGGTCAGTGATTTTCCAAATTGGTTTCCTCCACCAAACGGACCATCTTGTATATTCATCCCAATGGCGATTTTCATAGGTCAGACAAAGAAGAATCAGATTTCTTTAAAAGAAGATAGCGTTGTCCACCGTAACATCTCATGTTGGGAAATTTTTTTGAAACACCTGTTTGAAGAACGGTAAATCCTGTCTTTTGTGCAATTGAAATAGCAAGCGGAAGAGATATTTTTAGATTCACTGCGTTGACACGTTCTGTAATCTCAAGATAGTTTTTTGGATAAAGTCGATCGAGCAAGCCGTCTAAATAGAAGAGGATCTTATGTTCTCGATTGAGTGAAAACGTGTGTAATCTTCCAAAATGAGTCTGTAGAATTATTCACGTTTTGAAAAAATTTTTGTAGACCGGATCGAT
>CAYIPP010000134.1:0-2382 GCA_964365355.1 uncultured Gammaproteobacteria bacterium | reverse complement strand
ATAACCAGACCTGACCCCGAGGAGGGATGTGTTGAGTTTTTTTTTGTGCTAAAATGTTCTCACTATGGATTTAAACACTATTTGCAGATTGCCTTTACCTTCTGGAGAACGTCCGAATAATGTTCCGACAAAAATGAACGATATTACTTGGCGTATTTTCCGAATCATGGCGGAGTTTGTTGAGGGATTTCAGTTCCTTTCGGAATCTTCTCGTGAAGTATCGATTTTTGGATCGGCGCGCTTCAAGCCCACAGATACATGGTATAAAGAAGCGCAGAAATTAGGACGTTTGCTCGCAGAGTGTGGATTTACGATTATCACAGGTGGTGGACCTGGAATCATGGAAGCTGGGAATCGAGGTGCAGTTGATGCAAACGGGGTATCTTTGGGGTTAAATATTCAATTGCCATCAGAACAACGTACAAATCCGTATGTCACACGCGGTCGTGGATTTCATTACTTTTTTACTCGAAAAGTGATGTTGGCGGCTTCTGCTCAGGCGTATGTGTATTTTCCTGGTGGGTTTGGGACGTTGGATGAGTTTTTTGAAATTGTGACATTGATCCAAACCGGGAAAATGCAATCGACACCGATTGTCTGTGTTGGAAAAGAATTTTGGGGTGGACTCATGGAGTGGATTGAAACAACACAAAAAGATCTCTACAAAACGATTTCATCAAAAGATATGCAACTGTTTACCATTGTTGATTCCGCTGAAGAAGCCTTTGCCATTGTGTCCAAATCTGAAGAGCGCACCTTTTTTTAATCTATGTCTCAACACTCGCACAGGCTTAATGGAAAAGCAGCCGCATGGATTGTGGATGTTGACATGGGTTACGGACATTCACGCGCAGCGTATGCATTAAAGGATCTTTCCGCTGGTGAGGTTTTATCGGCGAATTCTTACAAAGGGATTCCGGCCAGTGATCGTAAAATCTGGAGAGAAAGTCGTGAGGTTTATGAAGCCATTTCTCGCATGAAACCTGTGCCTATTATAGGAGACATCTTATTTGAAGCGCTTGATCGATGGCAAGAGATCCCTTCTTTTTATCCTCGAAGAGATTTGTCCAAGCCGAATATACAGGTTCGACAAATGTATCATCTCATAAAAAAGGGATGGGGAAGACATTTGATTGAACAACTCGCAGAAGATCCAAAACCTTTGGTTGCAACATTTTTTGCGCCAGCTTTTTTTGCGGATTACTACGAGTATCCAGGCGATATTTGGTGTGTGACAACAGACGCAGATATTTCTCGATCGTGGGTTCCGCTTGATCCGCACCAAAGTCGTATCAAGTATTTCGCCAGCAACGGACGCGTTGTTGAACGATTAAAACTGTATGGAGTTCATTCGGAACAGATTTATTTAACGGGGTTTCCTCTTCCAAAAGAATTGATTGGTGGTGCTCAGGTATCCATTTTGAAAGATTTGCTTACGCAACGTCTGTGTAATTTAGATCCACAAGGAATTTTTGCGGAGCGATACTCGCGAACCATCAGATCTGAATTGGGTCCTACTCGCTGTGCAATCAAAACCGCGTCCTATCCATTGACGTTGACGTATAGTGTTGGAGGGGCTGGGGCACAACGACAGTTGGGAGTTCATATTCTCCAAAGTTTGCGTGGGAAGATTCTTCAGCACAAGATTCGGTTGAATTTAGTGGCTGGTGTTCGAAAAGATACGGCCCGTTTTTATCAAGATGCCGTTGTAAAAGCTGGGTTAAAACAAGAATTGGGAACCACTGTGTGTGTGCCTGAGTTTTCCACTCGTTCGGAGTATTTTTCAGGATTTAATGCATTATTGAAAACGACAGATATTCTTTGGACCAAACCAAGTGAACTGTCATTTTATTGTGGATTGGGCATTGCGATTATCATGGCTCCTCCCATAGGATCCCAAGAAGAGTTTAACCGTATTTGGTTGAATTATATGGGGGGTGGCGTCTCACAACATGATCCACGGTATACCAATGAATGGCTGTTTGATTGGATTATGTCTGGTGGTATGGCGCGTATGGCATGGAACGGTTATTTAGAAGCTCCCACACATGGCACCTATCGTATTGAAGATACTGTGTTGGGACGAACATCTGAAATTCACTCTCTTCCACTTATTGTATGAATCAAGGTTTGCAGCATCTGATCAACACGATTACGCAAATGCAGGTTGATCAAGATAGGGATCCAAAAGATGAAGATGTGATTAAAGTTTCAGATACGGTTTCTGTTGCTGCAAGCGCCTACGAGGTTTTGCGTAATACCTTGGAATACGATGACGAACATTTATTAAGACGAAATGCGATTCGTCGCATAGTAAAGCGTCGTCTTGGCGAGGCAGATTCGAACAAGTTAGCTGAACAATTGCTTCGAGAACTGATTTGG
>CAYIPP010000133.1:0-2420 GCA_964365355.1 uncultured Gammaproteobacteria bacterium | reverse complement strand
TTCGCATGTGACAGAGGACACGAAACAGAAAGATCGACTTCTTCTTCAGCAAAAAATGAACAGACCAACATTACGTGAACAAAAAACACAAGGTTCTGATGCATTTGCGTTTGAGAATTTTCTCACAACACACGCCATGAATTATCGATGGTTTGGAGGAGAACTTTCCCCGACATCTGTTTATGACGACTGGGTTTCAGGAGCGGATGCTGTCGTCGAGTGGCCATGTGATCCACCGATTCGTCTGGCGATTGATTTTACTTCTACCGTACAAGACAAAACGTTTTGGCGAAAGAGTGACAAGTTAGAAGGGAATGTTCTTGTAAAATATTTTCGATCACATGTTGAGCGGGAGAATGGACAACCAAAAGAAATGCGAGTTTCTCTGCCTGTAGTCTTGCTCGGATTTGATGATTCCGTATTTCGAAAAATTGCTGAAGAGCAGGAGCCGATGAGTCCAGACCATCCGTTTCGACGATATCTTCTTGAACAAGCATTGATTCAAATACAGACACAGCTCGAACTTTTTTTGAAAAAAGAAAAAGAGGGAGGGATGACTTCTGGAAAGAATCAAAACAGAAAAGGAGATCTTGAGCGTGTACTGTTTCAACTGACAAAAGAATTTGAACAAGCGTCTGCAAAGGAGATTGATAAAAAATGGCAGGCGATCGTTCAACAATCGAAAACTCACCGTGTTCTTTCGGGAACCTAACTGCACAATATGTTTAGACAAGATCAATCAGAAAGTGGAGGTGATTACGCTGCTGTTCCTCTCCCGGAAATCCAGATCGATAAAGAGGACATCGGACGTCAATTAGATGTTTTTTCAGAAAAATACAAGCTCAAGTCTCTTAGGGATCGATTACGGATTGGACTTAATGAGGTTGCCATTCTTGCGTTTGATAAAACAAATACTTGTGTTGAGGATTTGATCGGCGCGTTGGCAGATTCCAAAGAAGAACAAACTCGTCTTTATCATGAGTTGGTAAATATTTGTGTTGGCATGCAAGAGTCTGGACCCTGGGGATATGCAAAGGAACTGGCAAATCCAGAAGCGCCAGAAATAAAGGCGTGGTTTATGTTGGCTGGAGCAGAAACGATGGGATATGAGCGAGAAATGGATTTAAATGATGCAGAATTTAACAAGGACATTCAACGGATTCTGGGTCATTTAGAGGCGGCAAAAAAAGATTCATCTGCTTTTTTTGATCGAGCGAGAGAACATCTTCTTCGTCGTTCTGAACAAGCGATTCGTTTTGATGAAGATGATAAAGAACGTCAGATTCCGATCGGTGAAGGATTTGCTTCCTTTTTGCCGATGGCGATAAAAGGCTATGAAGCTGGAGTGGTTCAAGATGCAGAAGGATGGGTTTTTGTTGGTGCGCGAGGTGAAATCAGTGATGCACTCCTTGAATCCGTTGGTCTAAAAAAAGAAGTAGAATCCGATGAACGTAATCCCAGTCGAACCGTTACGTATTTTGTGAATGAAAAAGGTCAACGCGTCATCAAGAAATTACATTCTGGATTTCTCATTATTTTGTCTCGTAGTTTTGATTTAGCGAAATCTATCGTTCAATCACTCAACGGCGAAGAGGAAACGTTGGAGGTGGCAGAGGATGCTCTTGGACACACGCGTGTTGTACAAACCACGGAAAAAAATCGTGAAAAACTTGGATTGGACGACCGAACGTTACCAAAAGGATTTTTGCGAAGACCAAATGGTGTAGAAAGGAGTGAAAACGAAACTTCACAAACAGCTCTGACACGTCCACATGAAGAATTTTATGAAAATTTGGAGTACATCCGTTCAACATATGTTTACATAGATGCTCTCGTTCAATTAACGAAAAAACGTGAAGCAGAAGGAAAAACGGTCACGGAACACGAAAAAGAAATTTTGATGAAAAAAATTTCTAAAAAGATGAAGCAAAAAGTTGAAGAGCTTCGCTACGTGAATAGCTTACTTGCTGAGCGATTGGATACGATGCCTTCCCAAATCCATTCGGTCATCGACATGGCAGGAGGGGCAGGAGATTTAGGTTTAGCCGTTACCAATGAGCTGTTGTCAACCGGACATGAAGTCACCCATACTGAGATCGTTGATCCTCAAGATGGTGTTGCTGAGTTTATGAAAACGCTCATTGATTATCTCCCATTTCAAAAGCATCTTGAGGAGATTACCGAGCATACTACTGGCTACTTGCAAGATGCGCACATCACACCAGACGCCATGGTGGTGGCAAAACATGCATGCGGGACGCTTACCGATGCGATTATTGCCCAGTGGAGAGAATCCGAAAGCCCGATGCTTGTTGCGATGACTTGCTGTCAGGGGAAGGCGAAAGGAGAATCAGCACGTTATGGATTCAGTCAGACTGAATGGGATCGTTTGTGTCAGGAATCGGATCTTACAAATACGG
>CAYIPP010000132.1:0-2421 GCA_964365355.1 uncultured Gammaproteobacteria bacterium | reverse complement strand
ATCCTATTCCACTGCGGGAAGCTGGAAATGCAGCCACTATAATCCTTGATGAGCCATAACATTGTTGGATTCGAGTTCCTTTAAAAAAGATTGGACGACTTGTTTCATGCTGAAAAATCATGAGCGAGATTGAGTGTGTCTATGGTACGACGTTTCGGGCGAGGTTGGTACACATTATCATTTGTGCTTCTTTAGTCCTCTAAAGATAATCTTTTCCATAGTCCAGTGCTCTGTTACCATTCCATTCTTGCACGCCTGAATGTATTTCTCATGCGAGCTTTTACTCCAATCAATCGGTTCATATCCGACATAAACAGTTATAAGATCAAGAAATAATCGAATCGTTCGACCGTTTCCTTCTCGAAACGGATGGAGTGCATTGAGTTCATTGTGAATAACGGCCAATTTATTCGCAACAAACTTTTTTGAATCGGTTGATGATGGAAGCAGCTTCGAAAACTCTGTTTCAAATAGCTTCAGTGACTGCTCAAGATATTCGGCTGGAGCGAAAAGAACATCATCTTTTGAAATATTCATTCGACGTACTTTCCCTGCCTAAGAATAGAGAGGGCAAAGAAAATACTTATGGATCTCAAATAAAAAAGGGAGGTCGAAATATAAACCTTCCGTTTTCAGCTTTTCAAAGAAATGCTCGTAGACATCAGAGAGAAGAAGCGTTTCCGCATCACCAAGTTCTTTTTCATCTTTGATGCCTAACTTATTTTTCAATACGCTTCCATCCATCCCGGCATCCCTAACAGAAACACTATATCGAGAATGCCCTGCCATACTTTTTTAACTTCCTGATTACCGTGGTATTCTTTTTTGCATGATCCCAACTTAGCCCCTCCATTTTTGAAGAGTGAGAAACAGCTTTTTTAATTGCTGTTTTTGATGTATTGGTTTTTAAAGGCATACATAAATATGTTAACAAAATTCCAACGATCACACCAGTTCTAACCTACCATTGAGTGTTTTATTTCTTTGCCTTTTTGTGAGAACATTATTGCATAGCTGCAGTAATTTTATCAAAAAAATACACATTTGAGTTCAAATGTGTGAGAAATGAGCCGACACAAGATTGTTGTGAGATTCCAGAAGTGGAGAACCAAGACGGATCCATGTGTCGTGCGAAACGCGAACGCGGCAAGTTTCATTGCGCAATAGACAATGCGTATTGTTCACCACACCTGTTTTGGATGATGGACAAATGCACGTTGCATACCTGATTCGTTCAGGTAGATCACCAAAACGTATCATCTGCATGCCGTGTCTTGCGCCTGTATGAATTGCGTGAATGTTGGCGGTCGTTCCGAGAATATTTTTCCCTTCGTTTTCTTTGAGCAGTCGTGCGTACAGTGTGTCCCCGATCGGAATCTGTGTGTGATGAAAACGGTAAGACGGATGAACAAAGAAGGTTCCAAGCTCGTACCACATCTGTCCTTGATCATCGACATCAAGATCCCAAAGAACAATCCCTCCCACTACTCGATTGGATGTCTCTTTATCAACAGCGATGAGGACATGTCCTTGCTGCGAGGCTGGTTCCAACTCTTTACGTGTTTTGGTCAGAAGTTGTGGTTCTTCACGAGTGATCTGTTCTACTTCTTGATACCAATGTTCTGAACAATCGCAAAGAGCACGACCTGACAGATACAGAATGGAAGGTGTATGTGTATACACGAACAACTCCTTGAGATACAAAAGAGTCGATCCTGATGGATCGACTCTTTTGTCTACAAGCAAAACGACAAGAAGAGCTACCCATGTTTGCATGCCAAATCTTTATAACATATCCGTTTGTCACCAGCAAGGTTTTTTACTATGATGTGGGTCATATGGCGTTAGAAATTATCGACGATTCGATTTGGAAATGTGTCGGACAACAACCGTGTCCGATTGTTTGTGTATTGGGAGGAATACACGGAAACGAAACAACAGGAATTGAACTCATTCAACGTTTGGTTTCGCAGTTTCAAGATGAGCATCTCTCACTCGCTCGAGGAACTCTCTATCTGATGTTAGGCAATCTCAAAGCGATCGAACGAGGAACACGCGGGTCAGATGATCACCTGGATCTGAATCGTCAATTCAGACCAACGGTGTTCACGCGAGAATCAGATGGAACCTACGAAGTTGAACGTGCAAAAGTGCTTGCGTCAATTTTGGCACAAGCAGATATTTCGATAGATGTTCACGCGACGAATAAACCGTCTGTTCCGATGATTTGTGGAATGTGTACTCCCAAACATCTCGACGTCTATCAATGGTTCAATTGTGAAAACGTCTTGTCTGATCCTCATTATGTGTTGGGAGGTCAGCAAGTGACAACGGATGAATTTGTGGATGCAAACGGTGGCATTGGGATATAATGGTAGGGTAAAACTAGACCACCAACATAAAGAGTTTTTATGCGAAAAA
>CAYIPP010000131.1:0-2423 GCA_964365355.1 uncultured Gammaproteobacteria bacterium | reverse complement strand
CCATGGCTAAAAGGCTCATGTTGGGTCTGACACCAAGGGACATTTCATTGAAGAGGTGATCGTCACTTCTGCTACAACCCCTGACAACGAAGCGTTTGACGACCTCACGAAGAATGAGACTAAGGCTGTCTTTGCTGATAAGGCCTACATCGACAAAGAAAAGAAACGAGACTTCCGCAAACGTGGAGTGTTTTGGGGCGTACTTGACCGAGCAAGTCGTGGTCATGCTCTGTCCACCAAGCAATGGAAAGACAACAATCAGAAGTCATCCGTGAGATCCCGTGGAGAACATCCCTTTGCCTGGATGAAGAGAACGATGCATCTTCTAGGAACTAGGTTCAGGGGTCTGCGTAAGAACACGTTTCATCTGACCCTGGTGTGTGCAGCTTATAACCTTAAAAGGCTTGTTTCTGTTCTCTCTATGGCCTAAAAACAAACTTTTGCAGAGGATGGAAGCTGTAGAACAACCCATATGACAACTGACACACCATTTCTACAACAATGAAAGAATGCACGATCCGTTGTGTCTGCCCAATTCAAGGCAGATGAAACGGAATATGAATTTTTTCAGAGGTCTCCGATGTATATTCTACTTCAAAGTGCAACAAAAATAGTCGAAAATTCGGTCTTTTATCTTAAACGGTTGGAATATTCAATTCGTGGATAATGAAAATTAAATTCTCAAATACAAAAACCAGCGAACACATCGCTGGTTCTTTTTTATCCAATTATCGGTTCATCTAATCTCTCCCATAGTTCCTTCCACGCTACACGCAAAGTCTCGGCAATATCCGCATCTTCAATAAGCACGGCAAATGGCTGTTTGGATCGTAAACTCATCATAGCAACTTTATCACCATAAATATTGATTTCCGTTTTCCAATCAGCAGATTTAATCAGTTTTGATTTTCTTAATAGTTTGATATTCATCTTTGTGACTGCACGAGCTTCATTACTATCGCGTATAATAGACCGAAAGGGAATTTGCCGTTTCGCGCGCTCAACAGGATAACTCGTAAAAAACGTTTTAAGTGTTGCCATCATGTGTTCGATATCTTCAAACGCCAGAATCTCTTTCTTGTCTTGCAACATATCCATATAAACCTCTTTCATTCCTTCAGTCCCATCGTAATAGGCTACGCGTGGTTTTTTTCCAAAATAATTTTGTACAGCTAGCAATTCTGGCATTACCATCTCTAATTCCTTCAAACGATTTTTTTGAATTTCAAGCAATTGGCGTGGATCAACAGCACTATATATTTTTCGCGTTCGCTTCATTGTCTCGTTGATCAGCCCACGCTGTTTTAAGTCATCAATAAAATGATAAATGCTCGTACGTTTTACACCGGACTTACGAGCAACATCCTGCATATTGCTTTCACCAAGTTCAAGCACAGCTAAATATACCGAAGCTTGGGCAGATGTGAGCGAAAGGGAATCAAGTAACTCTATTGAAAGTTTTTTCATAATTCTGACTGTATTTTCGACACAAATAATTGATTAAAAAGTACTTATTTCTTAAAATAATGTCAATATTTAAGAAAAAGATTGACGAAATCATTGACAGACAAGCTGCTATCACGTCATCCTGTTGATGTTTCATGAAACAATCAAAATGAGGTGCTCAGTGAGAATACATCGCATTGTTTTTCTCTGGTTTGTGTTACTCCTTTTGGGGATCGGACATGTGATCCATGACGGATGCAAAGAACGCGTGGTCAACGCAACCATTACAAGAATAACTTGAAAATGTGATACTTCCGTTACGATTGATCACTCACAAAAAAACGAACCAAATGAACGTATCTCTGTGATCAAGCAAGGCATTGGTCGTCAAGCAGACTGTTATGCAAATCCACGAATGATCTTAGAAACACTGCACGAGGATTTACAATTCACCATAACCTATACAACATCTGTTGGTGAAAAATACATCACTTACCGGATAAACGTTGATGACCAACTCGATGCATCCATCATTCCAAAAATTGGAACCCACGTGCATGTAAAAACATCCAAATGGGATGATAACGCTTGGCCCATTCCATTTCAGCACTCACAACAACCAACAAACCCAGGAGCAAATCATGGACTTCAAGTCTTTTGAAAAAAAGGCAAAGTCTCATGCGTACAAAACGCGTTACAAGCAGATTGAAAAAGAGGAGGAGAATCTTCTGAAACAACACGAAAAAGGAGATCCCTATGTTCATACGATTATTTTGCTTACACTCGCCGGTCTATGCTTGATTCTCACACTCATTTTTGCACTCGAACATGAACCCTATGCCGGGATCGTTTTCTGGAGTGGAGTTGCATGCCCGATTGCTCTTGCCGGACTGATCAGTTTCCTGATTCACCGAACAAAGGCGCGAAATCGTATTCCTCCTCCGAAGCTGCAATCATTTCAACCAAGCCAGACAATT
>CAYIPP010000130.1:0-2485 GCA_964365355.1 uncultured Gammaproteobacteria bacterium | reverse complement strand
TGGCGACGTTTGATCTACCTGCTCAAGAACTGGTGACGGTGATTGATCAAAACCAGTCTTCCCATCAAACAGGCGCAACGCTCTCAAGAGGGGCAATTATTGAAACGGGTGAACAGGAGTATCTGGCTATCCGAATTGGAAATGATCTGCTCATCACCCTTGATCAAAAAACACGTCTTGAACTTCATAGACTGTTCACAGACGAACGCATCATTCGTTTTACACGCGGTCGTATTGTCATTCATAACAGCTCAACAGATCCACTGCTTGTTGAAACACGCAAAACAGAACATCTTGTATCAAAGGCAACCGTGGCATTCATCAATTATGATTTCAAGCAACTTGTGACGATTGCTCCGCTTGTTGGAAGTGTGCAATCACATATCAAGGGAGAAAAGGATTACTTACTTGTTCCACGACCGATCACTATAAGCGAAAACGACTATCCAATTTTATCAAAAACAGAGTTCAACACGTCCACAGAACCTTCTGCAGATTTTCATGCCTGGTCTACTCACGTGTTTGAATCGATAATGCCACCACCTACCACAACAGATCCATCGTAAAACACAATGGATTGTCCGGGTGTGACTGCACGTTGCGGTTGATCAAATTCAACCAATGCAGGCATATCTTGAAACGAAACCTGGCAAGATTGAAGTGGTTGTCGATGACGAATGCGAGCATGACATCGTAGGGGAGAGGCGATCGATTCCGGTTGCACCAAAAAATTTACTTGAGAAATACAAAGTCTTGACGAATATAATTTCGGATGAAATTGGCTTGAAACAACAAGCTGATTTTTTTTCAAATCCTTTTCAAGGACGTAATACGGTATTCCGCCACCGACACCTATGCCATGTCGTTGACCGATTGTATATAACTGAACTCCTTGATGCGTTCCTACAACATGTCCATCGGTTGTAACAACCTCACCTGGTTGTGTGTGTAATCGAGTTTTCAAAAACTCAGCCATGTTCACCTCACCTACAAAACAGATACCGGTAGAATCTTTTTTGTTCGCAACACTGAGTTCACACTCTGTTGCTTTTGCCCGTACTTCGGGTTTTGTGAGATTCCCAATGGGAAATAACACACGCGACAACACATCTTTTTGAATTGCCCACAAAAAATAGGTCTGATCTTTATTCTCATCGATCGCACGTTGCATGGTCCATTGTTTCACGCCACCATAGGTTGTCTCTGTAACAGTCGCATAATGTCCGGTCGCCACACACGCACATCCCAATTCATCAGCCGCACGCACAAATCGATCAAACTTCATAAACCGATTACACATCACATCCGGATTTGGTGTGCGACCTGCCTGATATTCTGCAAACAGATATTCAACCACAGTTCGACGATAATCTTCTTCAAAATCAAACGTGACAAATGGAATGCCGAGTTTTGCCGCCACACGAGCCGCATCACGTCGTTCCTGTTTCCATCCGCATTCTTCATACGCTTCACCAACTCGATTTGGATCCTTACATTCCGGTCCATGCACGTCACCTGACCAATTTTTCATAAATGCACCAACAACTTCATAGCCTTGTTCCAACAATAACGCTGCCGATACGCTTGAATCGACGCCACCGGACATGCCAACAAGAACCTTTCTTTTAAGAGGGGTGGTTGTTTGTTTATGTTTATTCCAAATTCTGGCCATATTCGTTTCGTTCACCGAGCCCAGGGTGGCCCCACTGATAGCATTTCCGCCAGAGGCGGATCCGCCCTATTTTTTAATGTTTACGTCGCCATATTATTTATCACTCTTCTTCTTCTCATACTCACGAATAATTTTCTCACGCTCTTTTTCGCTTATCGGACAATTATCGCATCTGTATACTCCGCAAAGCGATGAATATCCCCCATCCGGCAAGACAATCCTTTCTCCGCATTTTGAACAATGCGTCGGTTCGAAAGCCGGCGGGTTAAGAAGTTTTTCAAAATTATACTCATTCGTGCCATACCAGACATACATTTCCAATTCGTGCTTGAAATCGTTATAACATTTTTTACAAGTCTTCCAATCTCCCTCATGTTCTTCCGTGTGGTGATAATCACAAAGCGTAAACCGGCGGTGATTGCGCGAGCAAATATCGCGCGAATATGAAAACATCACATAATCATTTTCACTCCCGCACACCCAATTACCGCAACAATCCGTTTTATATCTCGACTTCTTTATTTTACCGCATAGTCCACAAGGTGGAACTGCAATCTTCTTTTTGGTTATCTTTTTTGTGTTTTGCATATTATTTCTTCCCTTTCTGCTTTTTCTCCTTCAGCTTTTTTACAGCCTTATCAAAATCGCTTTCCAGTCGCTTCATTTCTCTGGCGCGATATTCCTCAAACTCTTTTTCCACTTTCGCCATTGCCTGCTCATGTGAAACCGTGCCGGCATTCAGGAAAATGTCGCGATTGTTGATATTCATAAACTCATCGAATTCTTGATCCAATCAGCCGATGTCATCGTTTT
>CAYIPP010000129.1:0-2526 GCA_964365355.1 uncultured Gammaproteobacteria bacterium | reverse complement strand
ACCGCGTAGATACTTCGCTCGATGCTCTTCATCGGGTTCAAGAACAAGTCGCATACCACAACCTCCACACTGTTTATTCCAATCATCAATCAAGTGTTTGCATTGTCGACATGTATTCATATGACCTCTTTTAATTTTATCGAACGTAGTCCAATGGATTTTGGAACTTTCCATTTTTGATTACCTCGAAGTGAAGGTGAGTTCCGGTTGAATATCCGGTTGTCCCGGTACGACCCAGAGCTTGACCTGCTGTCACAAAATCACCAACACTCACATAAATTTTTGAATGGTGACCATAACGTGTGACATATCCATTTCCATGATCAATCTCTACGGTTAAGCCATATCCACCTTTCCAACCACTGTAAATAACAACACCTGAACGCGCTGCATAGTTATCCGTTGAGTAATTTCCATCGATATCTACTCCAGTATGTTTCCAACCATAATATTGTGTAATCACATGCCAATCCGTTGGCCAAACCCATGAACCGTCTGATGACGCTGGCTTGGATGCTTTTGATGGAGCCGTAAACAAATCCGCAACCGGGGCAGTAATCCGATGAGCTGCTTGATACGGTTCACCATCCGGAATCAACAATTCTTGACCTATTTTCAACTTATCTGCACTTACGATGTTGTTTTGCGTCAAAATTTTCTGTGCAGCTACATTATATCTGCTTGAAATACGAGAAATCGTATCTCCGGATGCGACTGTATAAAGTACACCATCTTTTGGAAGAATCGATAATGACTGTCCTGGTTTGATGGTACTTTGAAAACTCAAATTATTCGCCCAAAGCATTGTACTCAAATTCAATCCATAGCGTTCAGCAATTTGTCCTAAGGTATCACCATCCTGCACAACATATGTTTCGATGGTATCGCGGATGGGAACCTGTTGGATAGGAGTCGCTTGACCACCGGTTATCGGCGTAACATAGGATTGACCAAGATAATTCAAATCAACATGTGCTCGAGAATCCAAAATCGTATCCTCCAAATATGCTAGACGTTTGCCGGTATTGATAATCCCTTGACCGGCTTCCACAACTTCAATAACCTGCGAATCATCAACCGCCACGATCGCATAGAGAATACTTTTTTGTCCAAACGTTTCCGCACGCACGTCTCGTGTTTGAAAATTCACACCTACAACCCCTGCAACAACAAGAATCATTGTCAGATGGACCGTGTAGCGATTTGTAATAATGCGTAAAAGTCGATGTTTGGTTGGACGAATAATTTGTGCAAACGAGCGACGAAGAAAGAAGATCAATCGATAAGATGGAACACCAACGAAACGAACAAAAAAACGACCAATGATTAATACAGGTCGAATACCTGTATACAACCATTCTCCACCGTGATGTTTCACAAAAATCAACCCACGTAAAACATTGAGGAGGATGTGAACACTGAATTGTTTAAATTTTGCTTTGATAGGCTTTGTTCGTTAGAGCGCATGCTACTGTACCGAAAAAATGATTTTTCGTCAATCAATCGATGACATTCTCTGTTGAAAATATCTTGTATCCCAAACGATAAATTTCACACGGACCGTACAAAGCGATTGCCTCTCGATGATTCCTTGTCCCATATCCCTTATGCTTATCAAATTGATCGAGGGGATACTTCGCATGATACTCCTGCATCAGACGATCACGCGAAACTTTTGTGGGTTTTTTTGCATAATTCCATTGACAGTTACGTCTATTTTTAGTAGTATATCATCGTATTTTCAACTAACCGTAATCTTTTCTGATCAATCCAATTTCTGTGTAGACCATACATCGAAATGGATTGGCAGTTTATGCACTATGTCCATTACGACTTACGCCATAGCAGCCGGGATTTTAGCCATTCTTTACGGCACAGCTCTCATTCAGTGGATCATGAAACAGCCAGCAGGTGAAGGTAAAATGAAAGGAATCGCCTTGGCAATTCAAGAGGGAGCCAATGCGTACATGGCACGACAGTACAAAATGATCGCCGCAATTGGAGCCGTAGTATTTCTTTTACTCGGCATCACTTTTAACTGGACATTGGCACTTGGCTTTTTTGTGGGTGCTATTCTTTCCGGTATTGCCGGATATATCGGTATGTCAGTTTCCGTTCGCGCGAACGTTCGAACAACAGAAGCCGCAAAAAGCGGTCTGTCCAAAGCAATGGATATGGCTGTTCGCGGTGGAGCCGTTACAGGTCTATTTGTTGTAGGACTGGCCATTATCGGTGTTGCTGGTTTTTATGCAATCACTCGTGATGTCAGCGCACTTGTCGGACTTGGTTTTGGTGGTTCTCTTATCAGTGTCTTTGCTCGTCTTGGCGGTGGAATTTTCACCAAGGCAGCTGATGTTGGTGCGGATCTTGTCGGAAAAACAGAAGCAGGAATTCCAGAAGATGATCCACGTAATCCAGCAGTGATTGCAGACAACGTTGGAGATAACGTTGGAGATTGTGCGGGTATGGCAGCAGACCTCTTTGAAACGTATGCCGTCACATGTGTGGCAACAATGCTCCTTGGCG
>CAYIPP010000128.1:0-2568 GCA_964365355.1 uncultured Gammaproteobacteria bacterium | reverse complement strand
TGATAAAACCAGGCGCGGTGATCATTGACGTTGGAACAACCAAAATCGATGGAGTACTCCATGGTGATGTGGATTTTGCTTCTGTGGAGCCTCTTGCTTCAGCCATCACACCTGTACCAGGCGGAGTTGGCCCCATGACCGTTGCCATGCTCCTTCTCAACGTCCTCAAAGCCTATTGGTTACAGCAGGCGAATAATCTGCACGACAATACCACTGACAAACAAAAAGATTAACAACCACGTCAACACAACAGGAAAATTGATACAATGATGCTGAACGCATTTTTTTGTTTGTTTCATTTTATGATACGTCAGGGCAATCGTGATCCCAATGGTTCCAGAAAATACCGAGCCAACAAACCCAATCACATGAATAAATTCTCGCGCGCCAAGCAGGTAGGCAATCACAGGAACAATAACCACGATGAGCCATGACAATGTGTGTGGAAGACGAAAATCAAAACGAAACGTATTGAGCAATTCTATCCCCAACATAAAATAAATGGATACAATCGTGAGTGTGCCAAGTCCTGTTGCAAATGCTCGAAACACACCACCCAAAACCGGAATTAATCCATCAAATGCCATTGCTGTTGTCTGTGCTCCTGTGACTCCAACAACCGCAGCGGAAAAAATGGCATACAACACAACAATCAGCACCATGCCTGTGATAATGATAGGTCCAAGTTTTGCTCGCGAAAATTTACCAAGGACATCATGCAATTCCGGAACGATTCCTACACCGGCCAAAGCAAATAACACGACTCCATAAGGAACAAACGCTTGATCCAAAGAGACAGAAAGAAGCGAGGACGGTCGAATAAATGGAATACACGCCAAACTAATAAACAAAAATAAAAACAACAACGCCATGACAATAGCCACTTCAATTTTTGATGCAAAGCGAAGTCCTCGATAAATCAACAAACTCGCCACGGTTGCAATCACGAACGCATAGACAAATTCTGTTCCTCCAAACAAAGGTGAGCTAAACAAAAACAATAATTTTCCTCCAACAATCATGTACGCAAGCATGGCTCCCCACACACCGGCAGCAAAGGCAAACAGGACGATCCATGACCATCCATTGCCAAGATAGGTGCGTGTATAACCCACCAAACGATGTTTCCCTTCTGTTTGAAGAGCTACTTCTGCTTGCATGAGCTGCAATACCGTTAACATCACACCGATGATCAACAATTCAATAAGTGCAAGCATGTACCCTGCTTGTGCAAAGACAAATGGCAAACCAAAAACACCAACACCGACTATTGCGCCAACCATCATGCCAACACATTGATAAAATTTCAACGATGAGAGAGTCACAGGTTTTCAACAGTATAGCACATCTGAGAAGTTGATCCTTGTCCGAGACATGCTAAGATGCGATCGTTATGGAACGTCTACCCCCACAAAATATTGAAGCCGAACAATCTCTTTTGGGGTGTTTGCTTATTGATCCGGATTCCATCGTTCGTGTGGCAGATCGAACACAAATCGATGATTTTTATCGTCCGGCCCATCAAAAAATCTTTGAAACAATCATCGAACTATTTGAACGCCATAATCCCATCGATATTTTGTCCTTAGGAAATCGACTTGAAGAACGAAGCTGGCTTCAACAGGTTGGCGGACGAGCGTATTTAGTGGAATTATCCAATACAGAACCCACAGCCGCAAATGTGGTGCACTACGGGGATATCGTGCAAAAAAAAGCCACACTTCGACGTTTGCTTCATACAGCGACTGAAATTGTCAAAATGGGGTATGACGAAGAAGAAGAGATTGACGTCACACTGGATCAAGCTGAACGTGCGTTATTTCAAGTCTCAGAAAAATTCAACAAAAACACCTTTACTCCACTTCGCAGCCTGTTGAATGAAGCCTTTGATCGTATTGATGAACTGCATAGAGATCGAGGTAAACTTCGAGGTGTTCCAAGTGGGTTTACCGATCTTGACGCCCTCCTTGCTGGTTTTCAAAAATCCGACCTTGTCATTTTAGCCGCCCGTCCATCAGTCGGAAAAACATCGTTCGCCTTGGATATTGCCAGACAAATAGGTGTCGCGGCAAAACAATCCGTTGGATTCTTTTCATTGGAAATGAGCAAAGAACAATTGGTCGATCGTATGATCTGTGCGCAAGCCGGTGTAGATTTGTGGAAACTCAGAACAGGACGCTTATCGGATCGAGATGATGATTTTCCACGCATTGGACAGGCGTTGGGAGAATTATCTGAAGCCTCAATTTTTATTGATGACAGCCCACAGCTCAACATCATGCAATTGCGTACGAAAGCCCGACGCTTAAAAACCGAGCATGGGCTGGGAATTATCATGGTGGATTACTTACAGCTCATGGAAGGTCGATCGAGTAAAAGTTCGGATAATCGTGTGCAAGAAGTTTCCGAAATTTCACGAGGTCTCAAACAAATTGCAAAAGAATTGAATGTCCCGGTGTTAGCGCTCGCACAGCTTTCCCGTGCTGTTGAACAAACCAAGCCGGCCATTCCACATTTGTCCCATTTGCGAGACTCGGGTTCCATTGAGCAGGATGCAGATGTGGTGCT
>CAYIPP010000127.1:0-2582 GCA_964365355.1 uncultured Gammaproteobacteria bacterium | reverse complement strand
TTGTTTCTACGGCAAAACTTGTTGGAACCGGATCTGAAGAAGCTTTTTTTCTTTCTTACGGTGGGTTAGAGAACATTGATGTGCGTGGCTTGTTGCTCGCTGGAATTATTATTGGTGTGTTGGGTGTGTTGGATGATGTAACAACAGCGCAAACCGCTTCCATAAAACAGATCGCGAAAGCCGGTGTTCGAAATTGGAAACAGCTCTATCGTACCGGAAAAGATGTGGGGATTGAACATATTGTTTCGCTTGTGAATACACTTGCGCTTGCCTATGTCGGCGCTTCACTTCCTATGCTTCTGATGTTTTTTGTGAATGAAGGAACTCTGCCATTTTGGGTTGTGTTGAATGGACAAATGATCACGGAAGAAATTGTGAGGACCCTTGTTGGAAGTACAGCGTTGATTTTAGCGGTTCCCATTTCCACACTCACAGCCTCTTGGTTTTACGCAAAATTTCCTGGTATAAGTCAGGAAAAGAACAACCGCCTCATTGAGGCTGTCCCAAAACAACAGAAGTAAGAGATCGTGTCGTAATGGCTACTTCACAATCAACGTTCCTTCCATACCGTTTGCTCTGTGTGAACCTATGTCACAATAAAATGCGTAGGAACCTGGTTCAGTTGGAGCTTGAAAAATTAGTCCTTCTCCTTCTTTGATGGCGAATTTTACATTCAGTTCATCAATAACAAACGTGTGGAATCCGACGTTTTTCGAAAAGAAGATGTTGATTTTTTCTCCTGGTTTTGCTTCAATCGTCTTTGGTGAGAAGAAGAAATTTACTGCTTCCATCGTGACATTTTGTGTTGCACCTCCAAGCACAATGTCCGTGACAGGAACATTGTCCTCATCATTTTTTTCATCATCTGAAGCATCCGTATCCTTCACAATCACTGTTAATCCGTCATCGGTTGTCAGGGTAGTCAAGTTTTCTGATGATATGGTCTTGTCTGTCTCATTGGTTGGTTCTATGGCTTCATCGTCTAAAGCTTCTTCACCACCTTCTTCATCAGTCGTAATTTCTTGGGTTTGTTCGGCAGGTGCCGGTTGTTCTGAGTCAGTAGTGGAAGGCTGGATGTTCGGATTTGTGACACAACCTGCGCCAATAAGTGCAAGAGTCGAAAGTAAAAAGAGATAGTTCATAGAGTTGTTGAGAATGATTTATTTGTAAAAAGAGATTATCATAGTTGCATGATTCCATCGAACATCACCATGTTGAATGCTCAATTACCCGATGAACCTGGAGTCTATTTTTATTATGACAAACAAGGGGTGTTGTTGTACATAGGCAAAGCCACATCACTTCGATCACGGGTTGGATCGTACTTTACCAAAGCGCATGATAATCGGATCGCTGAGATGGTGTCTCAGATTGTTCATATTGATTACATCGTCACACCGACGGTGATCGAAGCGCTGGTGCTTGAGGCAAATCACATTAAAGCCAAAAAACCAACCTATAATATTTTGATGCGGGATGATAAAAGTTTTTTGTATCTTGTCGTCACCAATGAAGCGTATCCTCGACCGATCCTGATGCGTGGTCACGAATTGGAACGATTGGGGATTGATCCATTTCGACCAACATTGACAACAACGGTCGCGAAAAAATATCTGCGTGTGTTTGGTCCGTACACCAGTAGCACGTCGTTGAAAAAAGCCATGGATCTTATTCGTCGAGCCATTCCATGGAGCGACTGTCAACCGCCAAGTGTGACGGGACGATCTCGACCTTGTTTTAACGCGCATATCAAAAAATGTCCGGGTGTCTGTTCCGGTTCGATTTCCAAAAAAGACTATCGTGCGATCATGCATCAATTCATCTTGTTTTTTGAAGGAAAGAAAAAACAGTTGATACGTTCCATGGAAAAGCAGATGAAACAAGCGTCTGACGAGTTACGTTTTGAAGACGCCGCTTTGATTCATCGACAGATCTTTGCGTTTGATCACATTCAAGATGTTGCCCTTATTTCAAAAGATGATGTGAATTTGCCTTATATTTCATCTGTTGACGAGCAAGGTATTGATTTAGAAGGCAGAATTGAAGCGTATGATATCAGTAACATTTCCGGTACATCAGCCGTTGGATCCATGGTAGTGTTTGAGGAAGGCAAACCAGCCAAATCGTTGTATAGAAAATTCAAAATCAAAACCGTCAAAGGCGCGAATGATTATGCCATGATGGAAGAAGTCATCAGACGTCGATTAACACGTGCGAACAAATTTCCACAATCTTGGTCACTGCCACAATTGATGGTGATTGATGGGGGAGAGGGACAGATTCATACCGTTCAAAAAATTTTAGATGAATTTGCTGTTCAGATTCCGATCGTTGGTCTCGCAAAAGGATTTGATCGCAAACAAGATCGTTTGGTTTTTGATCGCGCAAATGTGGATCTCGTGCGTGTGGGTACACGCGGAAAAGCATTGTTTCAAAAGGCACGAGACGAAGCGCATCGTTTTGCGGTAAACTACCATCGCGAACTTCGATCTCAACGATCATTATTCAACCGGGGTTAAACTCGTTATGTCTATCAAGAACAAGACTCATCAAGTTATTGAATGGTTTGGATGGTACGGAGT
>CAYIPP010000126.1:0-2592 GCA_964365355.1 uncultured Gammaproteobacteria bacterium | reverse complement strand
AGTGATCGAGGAAATGAAAGACATGCCAATGCCTGATCAAGAGTCACAGATTCACTAGTCATGCCTTTAAGCAACGAGGCGCTTTTGGGTTTGGTTTTTTTTTCTTTTTTATCTTCTTCTGAATATTCACCAATCTGAACAAACGCTCCATAACGTCCTGTTTTTGCAATGACCGGTAAGCCTGTTTCAGGATCTGATCCAAGTACACGATCCGGCATGATTTCTTCTCGAGTGAGAGACTTCGTTTTTTCTTCGAGATTTGTGTGGAAAGGTTTGTAAAATTGTGTGAGCATCGGAACCCATTCTATTTCACCTTCGGCAACTTCATCGAGTTCTTTTTCCATCTTTGCCGTGAATTCATAATCAACAATGTTTGGAAAATGCTGAACTAACAGATCCGTGACAATACATGCAATATCGGTTGGGAAGAATTTTTTGTTGTCATCACGTTCGACATATCCACGATCGATAATCGTGCTGATCGTTGGTGCGTACGTTGAAGGTCGTCCAATGCCATATTCTTCCAAAACTTTTACAAGCGTTGCGTCTGAAAAACGAGCTGGTGGTTCGGTAAAATGTTGATTTGGAAGAAGTTCTTTTGTCTCAACCCTATCGCCTTGTACAAGAACAGGAAGCATTTTTTCTTTTGTGGCTTGATAGACGTTCATAAATCCATCAAACACAACGGTGTTTCCTGTGGATCTAAACATATAGTGATGTGCAGTGAAATCAATGGTGGTTCGTTCGAGTGTTGCGGAAGGCATTTGTGAGGCAACGGTTCGTCGCCAAATCAGATTATACAGTTTCCATTCTCTCGGTTCGAGTGTTCCACGCATTTCATCTGGTTGTGCTCGGACATCGGTTGGACGTATGGCTTCGTGGGCTTCTTGTGCGCCTTTCGTTTTTGTTTTGTACCGTTTCGCACCTTGTGCGTATGCTGAACCAAATGCTGATTGGATAAATGTCTGTGTTTCATCAAGAAATTTTTCGGCCAGGTTCACCGAGTCTGTACGCATGTACGTGATGCGACCTGTTTCATAGAGCTTCTGAGCTAACGTCATGGTTTGTTTGGCAGAGAATCCAAGCTTGTTGTTGGCATCAATTTGCAACGCAGAAGTGGTAAACGGTTGAGGTGGAGCTTTGGTCGTTTTCTTTTTTTCAACAGATTCAACGATCATCGGGATCCCCGTAAGATCATCAACAATGTGTTGCGCATCCGCTTGTGTTGCGATGTCGAGTTTTTCCAGTTTTTTTCCGTTGATGTTGTTGAGACGAGCAGGGAATTCACTCGCGTCTTTTTTCAGCAGTGCATCAATCGTCCAATATTCGTCGACATGAAACGCTTGACGTTCGCGTTCACGCTCGACGATGAGTCGCATCGCAACCGATTGTACGCGTCCGGCAGAAAGTCCATAACGCACTTTTTGCCACAAAAACGGAGACAGTTCATATCCAACCAAGCGATCCAAAATACGACGAGCTTGTTGTGCATTGACAAGTCGGAGATCTAAAGCGCGAGGATGCTCAACGGCGTGTTCAATCGCACTGCGTGTAATTTCATGAAATGTGATGCGTTTTGCTTTTTCCGGATCAATGCCCATCACCGAAGCCACGTGCCAGGCAATCGCTTCTCCTTCGCGGTCTTCGTCAGTTGCGAGAAGAATTTCACTCACGTGCTTTGCGGATTTTTTCAATTCCGTGACTCGTTTCTTGCTATCTGTTGGGACAACATAGGTTGGTTCAAAGTTATGTTCAACATCAACGCCAATTGTACTTTTTGGCAAGTCACGAATATGTCCAAACGAGGAAAGTACGGTGTAGTTCTTTCCAAGAAATTTGGAAATCGTTTTTGCTTTTGTTGGAGACTCAACGATAAGAAGTTTGGACATACGAAAAAAATGCTAGTGACTCGATTCAAAGACAGGAGTTTTGATACGTGAATAATACTGACCGCCATCATGCCTGATCACGCCTTTCATTTCAAGGATGGTGAGCAGCGTGTTGATGGTTGCGGGTGGAAGTTGAGTGCGCGCATTGAGTTCTTCTGCGTGGCGTGGGGTTGTGGCTAACGATTGGAGTATCAGTCGTTCATTCTCGTTGACAGGCACATAGGATGGTTGATCGTGCATAGCTGAAACAAGCTCATCAGGTTGCAGAATATCCGAAGCATGTGTGATGGGGATCGCACCCATTTTGATGAGGTTATTTGGACCTTCAGAAAGTGGTTGATGAATGGGACCCGGCACAGCGTAAACATCTCGTCCGGATTCGAGAGCGGCTCTTGCCGTGATGAGCGAACCGGATTTGCTACTCGCTTCAATCACGATTGTTCCCTGACACAAACCTGCGATGATGCGATTTCGAATAGGGAAGTGATGTTTGAGAGGGCTTGTTCCTAAAGGAAATTCTGACATCAAGACGCCATCGTGTGCAAGAATTTGAGATGCGAGTGTCCGATTGCCAGACGGATAAATACTCTGTGTATCAATACCGGATCCAAGAACGGCTATGGTTGTTCCTTGAGCATCCAAACATACTTGATGTGCAGTTGCATCGATACCATAGGCGAGTCCACTTACAATCACGACACCT
>CAYIPP010000125.1:0-2619 GCA_964365355.1 uncultured Gammaproteobacteria bacterium | reverse complement strand
GTAGAAACATGAGCAGTAGATTGCATGCACACATGTTCAAACAATTCTTCCGGAAGTTCTTGTAAAAACAAAGATGGTTGCTGAAATAGAACAGTATCGTATCCACTTGTTAATGCGTACGTATAGATTAACCGTTTCCTCGCTCGCGTCGTTGCCACATAAAACAAGCGTCGCTCTTCTTCTAAACCACCTTCTTCATCCAGTGCGCGCGGATTTGGAAATTTTCCATCCGCTAGATTGATGACAAACACCGTGTCCCATTCCAAACCCTTTGCTTGATGGATGGTTGAAAGAACCATGCGATCTTCACCTACATATTGATCCGTATTTTTTACACCAAATTCATCAGTTAAAGAAACATCTTGGAGAAATTCAGACAAATCCTGTGTTTGTTCCGCAAATAACGCAAATTGCTCCAAGTCTTCCAGACGATCCATAAAGTCTGGATATTCAGCTTCAAGATATGTTCGATAATCACTTGTAATGATTGTTCTAATTAAATCTGCTGGGTGCATCTGCTTACTGATCTTACGGAGTAGTTCTTGCAGAATCATCCAACCAGCTTCTGCACGTTTTGAAAGCTTGAGATCAACATCGCACACTTGCGTTAAGTCTTCCATTGTTCCAAAATGGACAATAATTTTTTGTGCTGTTGCCAGTCCTACACCGGGTTGAAGTCCCAAAACTCGTAACCATGCCGTCTCATCTTTCACATTCGCACGTATCCTCAAGTAAGCGATCACATCTTTTACATGTGCGCGCTCAAAAAACTTCAGTCCTCCTCGATATTCATAAGAGATGCCATGTTTCATCAACTCAAATTCAAGTGCTTGTGAATGAAATGATGCACGAAATAACACAGCCATTTCCGAAAATGGTATCCCCTGTTTATGAAGCTCTAAAACCGTTGTTGTGATATAGGAGGCTTCTTGCGCTGTTGTCGCTGTTGAAACCAAGTATGGTTTTTCTTGATCATCATTCACTGCCAAAAGTATTTTTTCAAATTGGTCTCGATTATTTTGAATCGAACGATTTGCTACTTCTAAAATTTGTGGCGTTGATCGATAGTTGGTCGTTAAACGAAAGATGTGTGCCTGAGGATAGAAATCAGAAAATCGTAAAATATTTTTAATCTCGGCCGCACGGAATGAGTAGATCGATTGTGCATCGTCTCCAACAACCAAAACATGTTGATGATGTTCACTTAATTGTTTTACAATTTCCGCTTGAATCGTGTTGGTGTCCTGATACTCATCTACAAGAATATACCGAAATTGTTGAGATAATCGTTGACGAATGAGTGGTTGTTCAAACAATAATTTTCTTAAATTCATTAACAAATCATCAAAATCCATAGCATTCGCTTGTTGTTTATGCAATGTATACACTTCGGCTAAACGTTCAATGATTGTGGTCTTCTCCGATAAATTTGGATATTTCTGTTCAATCACATGCTGAATAGCAGTTCCAGCATTGCGCGCATAACTCACAAGCCCACAAAGTTTTGATGGCGAAGGAAAACGCTTCGCGGTTGTATCAACAGATAATTCTTTCAAACACACTTTCATGAGCAGATGTGCATCTTCTTGATCAAGAATAGTGAAATTTTGTGTATACCCAATATCCTGTGCATACAATCGAAGTAATCGACTGGCAACTGAATGAAATGTTCCACCCCATAACCCTCTCGGTTCATGTTGAACAAGCGAACTCACTCGTGAAAGCATCTCTTTGGCTGCTTTGTTGGTAAATGTCAATAATAAAATCTCTTGAGGTAATACACCTTGCTCTAACAAATACGCAACCCGATAGGTGATCGTTCGAGTTTTCCCTGATCCTGCACCAGCCAAAACGAGTACTGCCCCATCTCCTTGAGTAACCACTTGCAATTGTTCTGCATTTAACTCTTTTTCGTAATTGATTGGTCGATTTGGCATATCAAATTTATTCTACCACACCTCAGAAGATCAGTTCTTTCAATTTGTCCGCACGAATCTTGGAGTCAAAATCTTTCACTTCAAGAAGTCTAGAGCCCATCTCAAACATAATTACGTAACAAGATAAGCATACATGCAAGATGCACGAAGCACAGAAAGTTTACCGCATGATATTTATAACGCACCACGAATCTTCGGTAGTTCTGAAGCCATGCGTTCAACCGTTCAATCTTCCATCTCGCGTAAAGCGGGATGCAAGTGTTTTCTCCACCAAAGTGACTTCGTGTGGAGAAGCAGAGGATAGATGGATGGCGACCGGTAAAGAGCGATTGTCCGTCATTTTTCCACGTTCAACCATGTTCTGCGCAAGTACCCGAAGGATTTCTTCAAAGACGTGAAGCCATGCCCATTCTTGGAATCTCCTGTGACAGGTTTGATAGGGTGGATATTCACGTGGCAATTCATGCCATTGGGCTCCTGTCTTCAAAATCCATAGGATTCCTTCTAAAATTTCACGATCTGGTTTGCGTGGCCGGTCCCCATCCATCTCTTCTTGGAGAGTTTGATAGAAGCGGCAACACAAGCATCCATTGTTCCTCATTAAGTCGCATAGTCTTCCTTCCATACGAGAATTATGTGAATAGTATGAGTCTGTAGAAAAATGAATTGCGCTCTTTTGAAA
>CAYIPP010000124.1:0-2622 GCA_964365355.1 uncultured Gammaproteobacteria bacterium | reverse complement strand
CGTGGCAATCTCTGTTTCTTGAAAAACAAAGAGATTGCTTCACTCATTGGTAAACACTCGTTCGCAATGACAGAATGAATAGGAGTTTTGCAACGGTCTAGAGTTTACGGTTGATAAACAAGCGAAAATTTGCTTTTATTCATAATGGTATAAACACCTAAGAGTTCTGTACTCTGAGGGAAAGGTCGAATTGTTAAATAATTCACTCAACCTTTCATCTCAAGTATGAACCAACAATTGTACGTCGGAATGGATCTTCACAAGAGCACGAGTTCCTTGTGTGTAAAAACCAAGGAGGGAGAAATCTTGCATGAAGTAAAAATTCTGACAGATCGTGGACAAGTCACTTCGTTCATTCGTTCTTTGGAAGCAGATGTGTCCATTGTCCTTGAGCCAGTCAGTCAGTGGTACGTCTATGCAGATCTGTTACAGAATCTCGGATGTGATGTGCATCTAGCTCATCCCATGCGAGTCAAAGCGATTGCCTCTGCGAGAATTAAAACAGATGAAATTGATGCTTCTGTTTTGTGCGACTTGCTTCGAGGCAACTTGTTGCCAGAGGCGTACTTCAGTCCAAAAGAAGTAAGGTCTTGGAAAGAGGCTGTACGTCACAGAGCGTCTGTCTTGAACTTGCGTCGGCAGACGAAGAATAAGATTCACGCCATCTTGCACAAGCAGGCTCTTCAACATCCTTACTCGAATCTCTTCGGGGTCGCAGGATCTCGTTGGCTCAAGAGTCTCAAACTTCCCGAACCGTTTCAAACCAATCTATCCGACCTCATCTCATGTGTGGAATTTCTGGATGAGAAAGTGGATGTTGCAGAGGAACGGATAAAAGTTCTTGTTGAGCATCATCCTCAAGCGGAACTGCTTACCACCATTCCAGGCGTCTC
The DNA here is from genome assembly GCA_964365355.1 of uncultured Gammaproteobacteria bacterium. Lineage (GTDB taxonomy): Bacteria > Patescibacteriota > Patescibacteriia > UBA9934 > GWF2-40-263 > VGKU01. Next base: position 1,729 of record CAYIPP010000124.1, on the reverse strand, counting down.
ATATGTTTCCGCTCTTACCATTATTGCAGAGATTGGAGAGATAAACAGATTTCCGAATGCAAAGAAGTTATGCGGGTATGCTGGGATTGTGCCATCAACCTACAGTTCTGGAGGAAAGACAGCACATGGAAAAATAACCAAGACCGGATCCAAATGGTTACGTTACATGATGATTGAAGTCGCACAGCACCAGCAACTGTGCAAGAAGACACCGGGGTTTGGATCTTACTATCTCAAGATGAAGAAACGAAAAGGAATAAATCCTGCGACCGTGGCAACTGCAAGAAAACTTCTCGCAGTCATCTGGCGGATGCTTACAGAGAACCGACCGTTTTCTGTTGTCCCACCAGAGCGTCAGTTTGGGAAGTCGTCGCCCATCACAGCGACGACGTCAGGGATGCTTGCCAAAACATTATCGTCACCAGCTGAAATTGTTTCAGCCTAGGACGCCTTTCATAATTGCAAGACCTTGAGTCTCCCACTACCAGAGTGTGGTTTAAGCCACGAATCGGTAAATGATGGACAAGATCTTTACGACTGTTTTTTAGGCAGTTGCCACTGTCGCAGGATTCAGATTGAAAGAACAACTATTTCTTCACGAGAAGTTATCCACAGTTTAACAAATTCCCAAGGTTTTCAGTACTTGACGGTGTTTATCGGTATCGGTAATATTCTTTGAATAATCAGGAGAAAAATGAGATGAGCAATAAACTTAGTTCATTACATGTGCAGAAACCTTTGCAAAACTTGAAATTTCCATCAACGAATATTCCCTGAGCCTGTTGATCTAAATTTATACCCTGAGCCTGTCGAAGGGTTTCCCGTTACTTTACATATGCCTTCGACAAGCTCAGGCAATAACAAAAAATTTTGCAACGGTCTCATGCAAATGGTTGACATTCTGGCCAATTTATAATATTTTCGTATCTTGTTGAAGGTAACGTTTTGCTGCTCTCTTGGCATCAAACCGCCGCGTTCAACAAAAGGCCACTGGTGTTTGCTTGAGTGGTTTGAGCACACCAACCCTAGCGGCTTTCGTATTGAGGAGGTGTCCGATGGCTTCCATCGCTACCCTGGCTTCTTTTCTCGGTACTATCCAGAAATTCCTCGGAGTGGCGGCCAAGGATGGTTTGCCCGATGAGTTCTACCAGAAGGTGATTGACGATCCGACATTCCGTGCAAAATTCATCACGTGGGCACAGGGATGTCTCAATCCTCATCCGTTCTGGGAGTATGTCTCCGACAGAACGATTCGCGTCAACATCAACGCCGTCCCGAAACTCCCGTTCGAGGGTGCCGAGGTCAAGTGGAACCAAAGCGGCGATTGGGTCACGGTGAAACGTCGTGGAGATGATCTGTGTGTCGACGACAAGAAGGTGCTGCTCCACCTCGTCGAGAGTCAAAAGACGGGAAGTGTGCGGGGTCATGATCTGCGCCGTCAGCTCAAGGGGAAGGTCGTCCTGCACCCCAACGTGATGGACGCTCTATTCGAGAATCAACACCTCATTCCCGAGAGCTGGAAGCGAGATGAGCAGCGTGGTACCAACTTCATCTGCTTCTGGGCGGTTGGTTACTGCAACTCGAACGACGACTTGTGTGTCCGTTATCTGTACTGGATCGACGGTGCGTGGAGCCACTACTACGACTGGCTCGGCCGCTACTGGGAAAGTCATGTCTATAGACATCACATCCCAAAAAGTTACATCTGTGCTAAACTGTTCTCATGAAA
>CAYIPP010000123.1:0-2681 GCA_964365355.1 uncultured Gammaproteobacteria bacterium | reverse complement strand
CACATGTTATCGATACGTTCTCGAACAAAAGTGAAAAGAACAGGCGCTTGACGAATTTTGTGTTTTCTTGCATGATGCGCGCGTATGTTAAACACGCTTAGTGCCAAATCTCGAGTAGAAAAGGGTCGAAAAACAAACGTTTTGAGATCACAAGATCAAGTTCCTGCTGTTGTGTATGGAGCTGAAACAAAACCAGTCTCCATTACGATTAATCGAAATGCTTTTTTGAAAGTGTTTAAAGGAGCCGGAGAAAGCATGATTGTTGAATTGAACATTGATGAACAACAACCGTTGCATGTCTTGATTCAAGATATACAAATAGCGCCTGTTTTGCATACGGTTCATCATGTGGATTTTCGTTCAGTCAACATGAAACAGGAAATTGAAACAGACGTTGAACTGGAATTCGTTGGTGAAGCAATGGCTGTCAAAGGTCTTGGTGGGACATTGATTACTTCCTGTGAAGTTGTGACTGTTCGTTGTCTGCCAAATCAATTGGTGAGAAGTATTCAAGTTGATTTGAGTAAACTTGCAACGTTTGATGACGTGATTCGTGTTTCTGACCTTGTTCTTCCAGAAGGGGTTGTCGTGATGGATCATGGAGAAACATCCATCGCTGTTGTTGAATCTCCTCGATCTGAAGAGGAACTTGCAGCTTTGGATGGGGCTATTGAAGAAAATGTTGGCGCGGTTGAAGTTGAAAAGAAGAAAGAGGAAGCTTCTGATGAAGAATCCAAAACCGCTTAACATGTTCATGACCAAATTGTCATTAACACGCAAGCAAAACGCATTGCTTCTTTTGGGAGCGGCCGCGTTGCTTGCGTTTTTGTTTGCCTACATTCTTCCGTATTTTTATCAGACAAAGGTCAATCCTGTTCTTGATAATGGAAATGTCATTGAATCCATGCTTGTGGGTCGTCATCCACTCACTGGATTTCCCGTGTATGAGGATGCGGGATTCCCTCAAGTGTACAGCGTGATGATCGACAATCATGTAGATGCATGGCCACAATCGGGGGTTGATCGAGCGTTTTTGGTTTATGAAGCACCGGTGGAAGCAGGAATTCCACGCTTACTGGCATTTTTTTATGATGGACAAGTCGTAGAAAAAATAGGTCCTATTCGATCCGCTCGTCCCTACTTTATTGATTGGAACAACGGTTTGGATGCCCTCTATACTCACGTTGGTGGTTCAAATGCGGCATTAGACAAGATTGCCTCCAGTGGAACATTGGACATGAATCAATATTGGTTGGATGCCTATTTTTGGAGAGCGAATGATCGATATGCTCCTCACAATGTGTACACATCAAGTGAACGAGTTCATACATTTATCTCATTGAAACAAACGCAAGGTGCGTTCACTAATCCGTTATATGATAGTTGGTTATTTAAAGATGCTGAGTTTTCACAACAAGGATCGGTTGATGCTATCAAACTGACGTTTCTTGCTCCAGACTATGTTGTTCAATGGGAGTTTTTACCAGAGGAAGATCGCTACAAGCGATTGCATGCCGGATCAGAACATGTGATGGAAGATAGTGCGCAACTAAAGGCAGATACGATTGCGGTGGTCGTGACGGAGATTTCGATTATGGATTCAATTGGACGTCGTCAGTTGAAAACGATTGGGACAGGAACGGCATTTATTTTTCAAGATGGAAACGTGATTGAAGGAACATGGAAGAAAATTTCGGAACATCAACGATTGCGTTTTTATGATGAATCCGAACAAGAGGTTGCGTTTAATCCAGGTACAACCTGGATCGAAGTCATACCTTCTCAAACTGCTCTGGAGTTTTAGTGCGCTACAGTTTTGTCACAACAATTCGATCAAGACCCGCGAGGTCTTGTTTTGTTTCTGATTCGCAAGAGGGGAATTCGTGTGTGATGAGTTGTTGCATACGACGAGTTTGAGACGGATCGATTTCAACAATGACATACACATGTCGTGGCAAGTGTTCCCGTGCTTGTTGTAGTTGACGGAAAAATTTCCAATAGGTTTCCAAACCGTCTGGCCCTGCTTCAAGAGCTTCTTTTGGTTCGTATGAACGCACATCTTCTTGGAGTGTTTTCATTTGCGATGTGGAAATGTAGGGCAAATTGGCACAAATAATAAGATATTCAAATGGATAGACAGAAGATACGGGTTTGGCTGATGTCTGCTTGATTGCGGCAAAAACTTGAAGAAGAGGATTCAGCAGATTCCCCTCACGAACATCAACACGATCTGCCACTTGATGGATTTGAGCGTTGTGTTTTGCAATGGTCAAGGCCTGTGCACTCGTATCTGAAGCAATCACAGGGGTAGGTGTTTCTGCGGCAAGTGTAATACCAATCACTCCTGAACCTGTTCCGATATCTGCAAACAAGAGTCGTTCTGGTTTTTCTATGTGTGTAGAAAGATCTAATGCTTCTTGAACGAGAAGTTCCGTGTCAGGTCTTGGAATGAGAACAAATGGATTCACATGGAATTTTCTTCCAAAGAAATAGTTGTGGCCGATGATATACGCAACAGGTTCGTGCTCACTTCGGCGTTCAATCAAGGTGGTAAATTTTTCTTGCTGATGAGATGTTAATGGATCGTTAAAATGAGCAAAGAGTTTGGCACGAGAAATCTGCAACATACATGAAAGCAAGAGTTCCGCATCCAACATAGGTGAATCAATACCAGCTTTTTT
>CAYIPP010000122.1:0-2704 GCA_964365355.1 uncultured Gammaproteobacteria bacterium | reverse complement strand
AGAGGTTGCTAGACGAAGAATGAGATACGAGGTTCAAAATTAATTTAAATGGGTAGTAGTTCATCCACAATGAGACAACCTAGCCGTTTCGTAACATAAACGGCTCTTTAACCGAGTAAATGATCTTCTTGATCGTTTTCTCAGTTGAACGTTCATAAAAACTACTCATGGAGGACGAGAACCCCATCCGGCGTTATCCCCGATGTAAATAAGGTGAAAACTTTCTTCACTTCGAGCGGAGACGACGAGCTAGTTATGTCCACGGCTTGCCTGGGCCACTAAGTAGCATTCTCGACCTCCATGAGTAGTTTTTTTGAACATGATTCTTTTCAACTCAATCTGGAGGTGCACGATGGTGGACAAACAGAAACCGAATTTGATTCCGAATATTTCTCTCGACACTCGGGATCTCAAACCACGACAACGATCCGCAGCCGGTTCACAGGACCTCTATCCGAAAGTGTATGCAGCAGGTTCGCTCAAAACCGACCAGCTCAAAGAAGCCATAGAGGACGACTTGAGATTTCGTACGAGTCGCTTCGAACAGGCAATTGAAAGAATCAGAGTGGCTCTGAAGATTGCGCGCAAGATGTCCAACCCCGACTTCATCGACAAGGCGATCGAGGAAATCAGGCGGCAGGGAGTGAAGGCGGTGCAGTGTGATGGTCAGCACAGAACGTTCGAACAAATTCTGGAGTTTGTGGGTACGAGCTCGCAAGAACTGAATCATTTGCCTGACCTCTTCTATTCGACAATTCGAGTTGTTCCCTCCGGCCGAGGCTGGGAGCCACGTGCACTGAAGAAGAAGGGAAGAATCGTTGATCTCGAAGAGGATGTACTGGAGATTCGAGACAAGCCTCCGGTGCAGATTGTATACGCGCATCCATGCAACGAGCCTTGTTCTGTGAAGATTCTCTATCGGAAGAATGATTTGTACGGCGAACCATACATCCGATTTCTGGATGATGCTCATCAACAGGAAGTCGAGATCGATGGTGTCTTGCACCAAGTTATGAAGCAGGGAATGACCGCGAAGATGACCCGTCTTAAGGATTGGAATCGGGGATGGATCTACTATCCGTGCGCTTCAGACGGACGTTTCAATCCGAAGCTTCCGTGGTTTGGATCCTGTCGAACAGGACTTCTTGCAGAGCCGACGGTTGTCAGTCATCACGAAGTGGCAAAGGAAGTTCTTGTGAGGAGTTTTATCGAGGCTGCGCAGAAGAACTAGTTCTCGTCCACTCTTGGATTTCATTCAGATGAAATCCACTTTTCTTCCGTTCTTGAAACATGCAGTATTGATCAAGAACAGAAGAAAGGTTTCCAAATCATGTGTCTCTTGATAAATTTAAAAAAGAGCCTATGATAGTTTCATCGATCCTCTTGTGAAGGCTGCGGATCGGGGTACGATTTAGACGAATAAAAATCGCGAGCATCTGCCGCACTTTCGGGTGTAGCAAAAATCTCTCTCCTCATGCTCTGACGTTTTGACTCGGCTCTATTGTGGCCTTGCTCTGCAGCCTTGACAGGAGGATTTTTTTGTGGATAACTAAAGGTCGTGAAAGACACTTTTGCCTTTTTTTAGCTAAATTTTCTTGAATATTGACAAGAATTTTGCTTTGGTCTTCTTCTATTGACGGAACGAAATTCGTATGTTATTATCCCAGTGCATTTTGTCAGCTTTTTGCTAATTTGAGCGAAGCTTGACAGAGATACGCCACCTCGTTTGCGGCTGAATTGTCAACCGAGTGTGCCCATCTGAAGAAACTCACCCAATTCTCCGATGGCCTTCACCCCTCCACAATTCTTATATTATTAGGACGTCCTGCATAAGGGCGAATTTTTGTTTTTAACTGGAGAAGACCGTTCTGTAACGTCGCTGACGCGTCATTGCGAGGAGCTCAAGGTTATCAAAGAGCTACGTGGCAATCTCTGTTTCTTGAAAAAAGAAAGAGATTGCTTCACTCATTACCGAAATCATGGCTCAGAGTTGCAACGTTGGCGGATAAATAATCCATTTATCCATCCTCTTTGTCACTTTGATTCAACAGGTCTAATTATTTCTTTGTCACACACCCAATTATGCCCATCTACCGACGTACCCAGGTCAAAGACCGTGAGCGAAAGGTATTCAATGATGTCAGTGATGCTCTGGAGCTTCCTGATTTGATTGAAGTTCAACGCCGTTCGTATCGCTGGTTCTATGACGAAGGAATTCGAGAATTATTCTCGGAAATTTCCCCAATTCATGATTTTATTGGTCGTGATTTGGAACTGTATTTTGATGATTATTACTTAGATGAGCCAAAGTTTGATGAAAAAACGTCTCGTGCAAAAAATATCACGTTTGAAGCCCCACTTCGGGTGAAAACTCGTTTAGTCAACTTGCGTACAAAAAATGTCAAGGAGCAAGAAATCTACTTGGGTGATCTTCCTATCATGACTCCTCGTGGAACATTTGTGATTAATGGAGTTGAACGTGTGGTTGTTTCCCAGCTTGTCCGTTCGGCTGGAGCATTTTTTACAGCGGAAATTTATCGTGGTCGTCGTTATTATGGAGCAAAAATTATTCCAAATCGTGGAGCATGGCTTGAATTTGAAACAGATCCAAAAAACGTGATTTGGGTAAAAATCGACCGAAAACGTAAAGTGCCTGTGACAGCATTACTTCGCGCGTTTGGTGTGCCAACAGACGAAGAGATCA
>CAYIPP010000121.1:0-2775 GCA_964365355.1 uncultured Gammaproteobacteria bacterium | reverse complement strand
AAACAATCAAGAATACGTTCGCACCGCAAACATGTTTTTGTGGAGCGGTCCGTTTCTTGATCAGAGCCTTGAATCACTCTCACATTTTGATGTACTTGTCTTGCCGGTTGAATCTCAAGTGTACAACAAATCTTTTTTTCAAAACATCCGAAAAAAAAATCCGGACATTGTTCTTCTTTCTTATATTCCGACTGTCAGTTGGAATAATCTCTATTGGACCGATCCACTTCATCAATCCATGTATGCAAACATTCAGTCGGATTGGTGGCTCACAGATGCAAGTGGAAACCAAATTTCTGTCTGGCCAAATACACGCGCGCTCAATCTCAATTCCGGTTGGATCACGTATCTTGCACAACAGGTAAAAAACGATGTGCTCTCCACCGGATATTGGGATGGAATTTTTTATGATGAAGTTCAAGATTCCATCAGCTGGGTCGGAACTGTTGATGTCAATCGCGATGGAAAAAATGACACAACCAAAGAAGCCGACACGTCATGGGCGAAACATTACACTTCCCTTTTTGAAGCGACCCGAGCCGCGATCGGTCATGAACCAATCTTGATGACCAACGGAAGTTCCAATGCTGTGTTTTCACCTTTTGTAAACGGTCGCATGTTTGAAACATTTCCTTCGTCTCACCAGACACTAGCCGAGTGGAAACAGATGACGTCACAGTATACGAAATTTGAAAACACAACCGGATATTCAGCAATCAACATTATCAATGTCAACACGGACAACACACAAGGTCTGGGAACACAAACAGATTATCAAGCCATGCGGTTTGGACTCACCACAACTCTGCTTGGAGATGGATATTTCAGTTATGATGCCGGATCAACCAATCATGCCGTGATTTGGGAATACGATGAGTACAACGCGTTTCTTGGTGCACCAAAAAGTCAACCCATCAATACATTCAATCCACAACAAACTTCCATAGATGTTGGTGTATGGCAGCGAGATTTCACCAACGGAAAAATCATTGTCAACGCCACAGCAAAACCACAAACGATTGTTCTGCTGGGAGACTTTGAAAAACTTCACGGCTTGCAAGATCCAAAAACAAACAATGGAGCCATTGTTTCGCAAATCACTCTCCCTTCTCAAGATGGAATTGTTTTGCTGCGACCCATCGATCAACTCAATGATGCATCGTTTTTAAATGGTGCGTTTGCCAGAATTTTTAACGAGGATGGAATACAAAAACGCACAGGTTTTTTCGCCTATGACAGTAGCTTTCAGGGAGGAACACAAATTATTCGCTACGATATCGATCAAGATGGCGAGCGTGAAATCGTGGTTGCAAATCAACAACGCGTGTTTATTTACGAAACAAACGGATCACTTCATGCATCATTTGCACCATACGGAGAAAACTACAACAAAGGCATCAACATCTCGATTGGTGATCTTGAACAGGATGGATCTGTAGAAATTGTCACAGGAACAGAAAACGGCGGAGGCCCACATGTGCGCGTATTTAATCAAGATGGTGTGCTGATTAATCCTGGTTTCTTTGCGTACGCACCTCAGTTTCGCGGAGGTGTCAATGTGACGATCGGAGATTTAAACAAGGACGGAATCAAAGAAATTATCACAGGTGCAGGATTTGGCGGCGGCCCACATGTGCGCGTATTTAACAAAGACGGAACCCTGATCAATCCTGGTTTTTTCGCGTATGAACCGAAATTTCGCGGAGGTGTTCATGTATCCGTCGGTGATGTGGATGGAGATGGACTCGATGACCTCGTGACAGGTCCGGGATTTGGTGGAGCTCCGCTTGCACGCGTTTACGATCGAAACGGAACAATGAAAACAGAATTTTACGTGTTTGATCCATCACAACGTCGTGGACTCAACATGATCACAAATGATGTTGACGGAGATGGAACAGATGAAATTATTGGTTTAAGTACAGATGTATTTACGCTCAATGCATTTTCACAATAATCCACCTATTTATGTCATTCAAAGAACAAGTGAAACAAGGAATCGCTTGCGATTCCGTTGGTAAACCAACCTCAGCGATCGGTCGAGCCATTTGTTTGTCTGTTCATCCAGGCAAAATGCTTCTCTTTCCTTTCTTGCAATGGTTTCGTTATCACTACGAAGGAAAATACAAATTCGCACGGATGATGTTTGCCGTCGATATGTTCTTGATTGGAGTTGCTCTAACTCTTGCTTCGATCGCGCTCTACGCTCATGTGGTTCTTCCAAAAACATTTCTCGATCACATCATCTTTGAATCAACCATTGCTCCGCGCGAAGCAACAACAGGTGCACCCGCAACCATTGTCATGCAGTACACAAACAACACCAAAGAAGAACTCCGCAACGTAACCATTGCTGTTCAATATCCAAACTATTTTGTTCTTCAATCCTTTGAACCGGATCAAGGTGAAATCGTTGATGAGCAAAGTTTTTCGCTCGCATCCATCGCACCGGGTTCATCAGGAACGCTTCATCTCAAAGGTGTGCTGTTTGGAGATGTTGGAGGCGAACAGGCGTTTCAAACAACCATGAGCTTTACACATGGAAAACAGAACGCGTTTGAAGAAAAAATGAACTGGCATATTTTTCATCCAACTCGTTCTGCACTGTCTTTAATCCTCGATCTTCCGGAACGTTTTAGTGCGTTTCAACCGATTGAAGGTGTTGTGCGCTATACAAACACCAGCAACATCGACTTCCCTGTTGTAAGTTTACTTCCCCATTGGCCAGAAGGTTTCACTCTTCTTCAAACAGATATACCTCATTTCAACGGCCAA
>CAYIPP010000120.1:0-2810 GCA_964365355.1 uncultured Gammaproteobacteria bacterium | reverse complement strand
TTTCCTACAGCAACAATCACGATGTCTGCTGCTGTTGTTTTTGCAAGTTGAGATGGGTCATTAATATCGATCACCGATGCGTTTATGCGTTGTTCTGAAAGCAGTGTGATCAGTGGTTCGGCAAATAAAGGACTTGAAAGAATAACCGCTGTTGAGGATGGTGGAAGAAAAGCAGATGCTTGATCAATCAGTTTCATGACTCCAAGCGCAACAGCAGAGGCAATGGCGGGTTTGCCTTCCTCAAGTCGTCGAAGATTTTCAGGATGAAATCCGTCCACGTCTTTTTTTGGATCGATTGCTGTTATCACACGATGGGCATTTTGCGTGGGAAGGGGAAGTTGAACAAGAATTCCATGAATAGCTGATCGATCATTCAATGTATGAATTTTGTCGATCAGTGTTTGTTCTGATTCGTCCGCCGTGTAGAGAAATTTTTCAAATTGTATTCCAACCTCTTCACACGCTTTTTGTTTGATGTTGACGTAGGTGTGAGAGGCCGGATCTGATCCAACTAAAAGAACCGCCAGACCGGGAGTGGTTGGAAGTTGGGCAACGCGTTGTGCAATTTTTTTACGAATGCGCCTTGCAAGCGCACGTCCATCAAGAATTTTTGCCATACCTATTAGTCGTTACTTCAAATTTGGATAGAGAGGAAAACGATCCGTCATCTCTTTTACTTGTAAACGAATTGTTTCTAATGTTTGTGGTTGATCGTAGTGCGTGATGGCTTGATCCATCCAATCCGCGATTTGTTTCATTTCTTCTTCTTTCATTCCACGTGTGGTCAGAGCCGGAGTGCCAAGTCGAATACCGGATGGATCCAGTGGTGGACGAACATCGTCTGGAATGGCATTTTTATTTACGGTAATACCGGCTTCATCCAGAGCTTTCTCGGCTTGTCCGCCTGAGACGTGTTTGTTCGTCAGATCGACAAGCAATAGGTGATTATCTGTTCCACCAAACATCAGACGATAATGACGTTGGAGAAATTCTGTTTCGAGGACTTTTGCGTTTCGTTTTATTTGTTGTGCGTATGTTTTAAATTCCGGTTCGAGCGCTTCTTTAAACGCAATTGCTTTTGCCGCAATGACGTTTTCGTGCGGGCCACCTTGCAAACCTGGGAAGACGGATTTATCAACGGCTTTTTTATGTTGTTGTTTGCACATAATCATCCCACCGCGTGGTCCGCGTAATGTTTTGTGCGTTGTTGTTGTGACAAGATCAAAGAGAGGTACCGGATTATTCATTTCACCGGCGGCAATCAGTCCTGCGATATGAGCGATGTCCGCCATCGTCAGAGCTCCGACGGATTCGGCGATGTGAGCAATACGCGCGTAATCAATTTCTCGAGAGTAGGCAGAATATCCAACCAGAATCAGTTTTGGTTTGTGTTCATGTGCGAGTTGTTCGATTTGATCGTAATCAATAAGACCTTCCGGTGTGGTTTTGTAGCGAATGAAATGCCAAATTTTTGAAGTAAACGTGACAGGATGACCATGCGTTAAATGTCCACCATGGGAAAGATCCATTCCTAGAACAGTATCACCCGGTTGCAGGAGAGCATTGTAGGCGGCAAGATTAGCCGGTGCTCCTGAGAGTGGTTGGACATTGACATGTTCCGCCTTAAACACGTCCTTTGCTCGATCAATGGCAAGTTGTTCTATTTTATCTATGTGTTGACATCCACCATAGTAGCGTTTACCTGGCAGACCTTCCGCGTATTTATTGGTTGCAATCGATCCGAGCGCTTCAAGCACCGCTTCAGAAACAAAATTTTCACTTGGAATCATTTCCAATCCTTCACGTTGACGTGCGAGCTCTTGTTTGAGAATGTTTGCAATTGTCGGATCGTACTCCAAGATGGTCATAGGTGTAAGATTTGAGGAATAGGAGGTAACCAAGCTATTGTACGAGAGTGATAAGACCTTGACAAATGACAGAAAGCTTCCTAGATTGAAGTACCACTATTGGAGGTGGATGATGCCAACGTGTTGCGATCGAATAGTGCAGATTGAGCAACCGTCTTTTGCGGGTGCATACACACATATTGCTCATTTAGATCAACGAAATTACCAGCACGCGAAGCTGCGACAAATGGTTGTCTCAGGACAGTTGCTCTTGAACGCAGATGGAACACTCTGTGCACGTTGGGTGACAAACCTTGACGGAAGCGTGAGTGTGATCATCGGCGATCAACGATATCCTGAATCCTTTTTTTCGAAAACTGCTCAGTTCATTTCTTTTCAGAATGACGTGATCATCTCGGGAACATTAGTGAATGGAACAAGCGGAATTTTTTCACTTTCATCTGAAGGGATCCGACAGCTCACTGCACATCAACCGATCATCATTCAAAAGGGCACAGTGGATACGGTGATATTCACCCATGACCCGGATGATCCGGAAGACATGTATCGACTCTTTGGTCATACATTTCCCCGTGGTTATCCGGTTCAAAAAAACGCGTGTGTAACCCCTGTGTTGCAACAGGGTCTTCTCATTGCAGAACCGATTCAACGTGGCTGGTATCGTTACTTGGTAAGTACACGAGGTTTCGCGGATTTCTATCCGGTGCCACACAAAATCGATGCGATATGTTTGGGGGTTGGAAAATGGATGAACAGAGTTGTTCTGATTTGGAAAAAGAACAATGTATTCTCTGTGGAATTGCTTGGCGGATCAGATCTTTTGGAATCTGAACGCACCATTCCGATTGAAGGTGAACTTGAATACGTATGGCTTTCACCAACACAAGGTGGTATTGCCTGGATGACACGTGTGCAAGTACAGCAACAAACGATTCGACGTCT
>CAYIPP010000119.1:0-2833 GCA_964365355.1 uncultured Gammaproteobacteria bacterium | reverse complement strand
AAAATTGAGGCGAGACGAAGAGAAAAATTTGAAGCATATCCGTAGATATGTTGAATATTTTTCTCAAAGTCGGAGCCCAATTTTGGGCGGGATGGTGCGTAATGGTTAGTTGGAGATGGTATAACTCCTTTTTTCTGGTGTATCCGTACTGTACGGCTACACAAAAAAGCCTTTGAGTTCGTTGTTGGTGCCCCTGGCAGGAATCGAACCTACATCCCCAGCTTAGGACGCTGTTGCTCTATCCATTGAGCTACAGAGACATGTGTCGTAAAATACTAATTGCATTCTGCTATAATAGAGATTAGCCTGCTAAAAGGCTACTATTATGAATCCAGAACTTTTGCTCATTCTTCTCATCATCGTGCTTGTTCTCCTTGTCGTCTATCTCGTAATCAAACAACGCTCTCCACACTCTTCTCTAGTGAATGATTCTTTTATGCAGCTCTTCAATGAAATGCGAAGAGAATTACAGGATACAACGAATTCACAGCGAAAGGAAGTTCAGGAACGGCTCGATCTCATGCACGAACGACTCACTCAAAACATGACAGATTCGTCTGCAGCTCTACAAAAACATTTTCAACATTCCATGTCGGTATTTAAGGATGTAAGTGAGCGTTTGTTTACACTAGATTCAACAAACAAACAAATTCTCGGCTTTTCAGAACAACTAAAAAGTTTGGAAAGCATACTAAAAAATCCAAAGCAACGAGGTATTCTGGGAGAATACTGGCTGGAGGCGCTACTAGGACAAGTGCTTCCACCTGGACAGTATGAGATGCAGTATCATCTCGGTATAGACCCAGTTTCAGGACAGAAACTCATTCCGGATGCTGTTATAAAAATTCGAGAAATGTTGATACCTATTGACGCAAAATTTTCTCTTGAGAATTACAATAGGATCACTCAAGAAACAGACGCTCAAAAACGTGAAGAGTTGGAAAAACAGTTCAAATCCGATGTTAAAATACGAATCGACGAAACTTCTAAATATATTCAGCCGGATATGGGTACTTCAAATTTCTCGTTTATGTTTGTACCAGCAGAAGGAGTGTATCACAATCTTATATCGACAGATATTGGCGCAGTAAAGGTAAACACAAGAAATTTAATAGAATATGCCTTTGAAAAGGGTGTGATGATTGTTTCTCCTACATCGTTTTTCGCTTATCTTCAAACGGTTATTCTTGGACTGAAAGCATTACAAATCGAAGAATCGGTAAAAGACATCCAAAAACAGACAGAATTGCTCATGCGTCACTTGAAAGCATACGAGGATTATCACAATCGTGTTGGAAAACATCTGGAAACAACCGTCCGTGCATTCTCTGCATCTTCAAAAGAGTTTAAAAAAATCGACAAGGATATTTATCGCGTCACAGCAGGAACCGCCGGAAAAGAATTGAATCCTGTAGAAATTGACATGATCATCGAGGCTGACCCTGAGTAAATTGACAATTATTTTCATTCATCTATACTAGCAACGATTATCAATCCATATGCCAAATCTTGCAAACGCCAAAAAAGATCTGCGACAAAGCGATAAACGGGCAGAACGAAATAAAGTGATTCAAGCGGAAATCAAATCACTTCGTGTAAAATTTCGCAAAGCAATCACGGGAAAGAAATTAGAAGAAGCTAAAGAAGTTGTACGACTGGTTGGGAAGAAACTCGACAAGGCGCTTACAAAAAAAGTACTGAAAAAAAATACCGTTGCTCGCTATAAATCTCGACTGATGAAAAAAATCAACGAGACAACAAAGACTCAATAAAATCAACCTTATCAAGAGGTTGATTTTTATCCAAGCAACGAATTTACAACAAGATCCATAGCGATACCTGCTTCCATACGACCAGTTTTGATTTTTACATCATACAAGAACAATAAATCATGTGCTGATTGCAATTCAGCTAATTGAAACGCTCTGGCTTGTCCAATGGCTTTTTGTGCAACAAACGGATGTATATCAATAGCTTGCGCGATGTCAGCAGATTTGGCTTGCGGAAACAGATCTAAATAAGAACGTGTGGAGAGTAAAATTCTCACTTGTCTTCCGAGCATTGTTAGTAAGTAATGGTCATCGCTTCCAGAAGCGCGTTCATCTTCAAGAAGTTGTACTGTTTTCTTGCGTTGTCGTTTTGATACCGCATCCATAAACTCAAAAATACGACTTTCAAAAGAAGCATGCACAAGCTGTTGAACCAGATCACTCGAGATAGATGTTCCTTGCGCATATGCACTCAGTTTTTCGATTTCTTGATACATATTCCACAAATCAGAACCCACACGCAACACGAGTTCGTGTAACGCAGGTTCGTCAATACGTGAACCTCTTTGTTCACATCGTTCTGAAATCCATTTTTTTAATGCTGCACCTACCAAAAGATCAAGAGAATAGGTATGAACATCCTTAAATTGTTTTAATGCTTGAAAAAATTTTTTCTTTTGAACGGACTGAGAACTTCCGTCTTCCCAAAGAATGGTGATTGTAGAATCTGGCATCCGTGACATTCCATCCAACCAAATCGCTTCATCGGCCTTCTTTACTGAACCTATCAATCCACGAACGATCACTAGACGTTTCAATCCCAAAAATGGATAGGAACATATGGCTTGAAGTATATCTGCCGATTCCAATTTGTCATTTTCCTTTGATGGAAACTCAGCCAGATTCATTCCTGAACCATCAAATTTCTCTAAAAACGCTTGTTTCATTTGCTGAACTTTTTCTTGAACGCGAAATGAATCTTCTCCATAAATCATGATAAGCATAGTGCGTATAGACATCACACTCTACAAAGTTACTCAGATATTTTTGCTTTCCATCCTAAC
>CAYIPP010000118.1:0-2911 GCA_964365355.1 uncultured Gammaproteobacteria bacterium | reverse complement strand
AACCACACGCCTACAAGACTCGAGAGGCCCACCGCGAGCGGTACGAGCATGCCAATACCGTTGCCTGCCATCTCGAGGCTGAGTGCGATACCCACTGATGCCTTACCGACGATCGGAGTAATGACACCGAGCCCATCCTTAAGGAAGCTTAGGAAGCCGGCGATCGCGGTGCTGTTGACCAGAACCTTTCGACGGCGTAAAGCCGTGGACGTCGCTGTTGGATTTGACAGGGTTTCCGCAACACTCATCACTGCTTGACCCGAGGGCCAGGGAAGTGTGGCATCGTTGAGGATCATGCGGCGCGGAAGTGCACCCATGAAGACGCCGAGATTTGCCGAGACAAGCAACCAGATCGAGATCTGCCACCATTGTGGATTGAATCCGATATCGCGTCCGAAGACATTTTGGATGTAGAAGAACGCCGCAAGAATAACGACCATGAAGGCCACACCACTGACGACATTCACCATCGTCTGGATGATGTTCAGTTGCACGGCCAGTCGACCGCTGCCTGCGGCTTGTTTTCCAAGTAGTGCGGCAGCGAGGAACATGCCGCCGTAGGAAAGGTCTACGCCCATCCCCAATTTGAGTGTGATATAGGGCGCGGAGGCCGTTGCGATTGCACAAATAATCGCTCCGAAGAGAATTACTCGCCAGTTGAGATCGCCTTCGCGAAGCTCTTTCTTCCAGGATGCCGGTATCATGACTTACCTCACTGGTTCGACACACTCTTTACCCATCTTTTGGGCGCAGAAAACTTAGCAGTGTCAAGTATTTCAGTCAAGACAGTGCATGGTACATCTGAGGCATGCCACATACAGCGGTTGTAGGAAAAAGGATTTTCCTGAAGAGAGAGGAGAAATTGTTTCGTTAGTCTTTTTTACTTGAGTTGATATCGACGCAGCCATTCATACATCGGACCAACGGTGAATCCGATAACAGCCGCCCACAACAGTTCTTCGAGTGGTACGCCTCCGATGGTGAACAACGTGATTTGATCCATGCGCCAGAACGCTTTGGCAGCAACAGGAAAGAGTCGAATAAAAAAGATTTGCTCTGTAAGAAAGACAAGCATCATGGTAAATAATCCGGAAAGCAATGCATCAAAGATCAGATCTTTTCGATCGGCAATGATATAGATACCAACCATTAATCCACCAACAATGAGCGAGCGAATGGACGCAAGTTCGAAGACGTACATAAGAAGAAGAGAAATAAACGTCCATAATCCCAAGACCAACAGAAGATGTGTAATCCAGTGCACAACAGGATGCGGATGTGTCCAGCGGTCACCACGAAGTTTGTGCGTGTGTTTTCCAATGAAGATTTGATAGATGACCGCAGCGATGCCAAAAAGAGCAAAAGAAAAAATGAAGTCTTCCAATCCAACTCCAGCAGCTTGATCAAAATACGCGTTACGATAATCGTTTGAAACAACAATAAGAACGCCGGGTGCAAGTATAAGTCCGACAATACTCATGATGATTTGTTCGCGCCTTGTCTGATTGGAAAAGAGAAAAAATGCAAGCCAGATGAAAAATAAAACAATAGATGAAATAAGAAATAAAGGCATAGTACTTGCAGTATACAACATTGACGAACACGTGGGGTAGTGTAAAGTAATTTTCCATTGTTCTTTCACACAACAGGAGGTCAGTCGTATGTCGATTCATTTGCATATGCAACCGGATATTCCACTCATGAGTTGGAATGAGTTTCGAGCGAAGATGCCGCCTCGTTCCATTGCATTGGATGGATTTATCAAGGGTCCGCCAGCAATTGATGTGAAGGGTTTATTTTTCAACTTTGATCATCACGACGGTCCGCCACGCGCTTCCATGCATTGTACAGCCATGCAGGTTCTTGAGGCGGTTCGCACAGGTTTAATGCGTCTTCTCATGCCCACAGGCAACGAGGATGTCCATGTGTGGATGCGGGACAATGATCCAGACGTAGCACTTGCTGTGTACGCAATCGAAAAACATTGGTTTGTCAGCGCTTGTGTCAATCCGGCGATCTATCGATTGTATGGTCACATCGAAGATATGGATTGCTCAAGTGGTTTGCGTGATGTACCACGTGACATGCCGATTGTTGGTCAGAGCGCTTGGATTTTTGAGCCGTATTGGCAGTATCGCCTAAGTGGAGTCATTGATCGAAAAGATCCGACAGCGCATCTTGGAGTGCTTCGAGATGTGATTCATCGAGTGAATGAATTTGTGGTGGGACGAGGCAATCAAATTCCCATTAATGATCGATACGAGAAACTTGGTGGTGGAGATGATTGGGTGATGGTTCGCGAGATTGGACCGCATGCACGCATGAAAATGGCCAGGCGTGGTGTGAGAGCGTTTGTCTCCGCTCGTGAGCGCTTTGATGGTCGTTGGGTTTATACACTGTGTCGTGAAAGTCCTTATATCTACTGGTTTCCTCTTCAGGAAATCGGTGTTTGCCTCAATCAGGAAGAAGAACCGGAAAATGCGTTTGGAGGTGGTGATATTGTTTATGGCAATGCGTATGGCAATGCATCATCGCGCAATCCAGATCAACTTTCTAATGCGATCAACACATTTTTGCAAGAGAATCAGTTGTTTTCTCCTTGACCCTTACGGGTCTTTTTGTTTAAGTATGTGCATATGTTTACCGGAATTGTTCGAGGGAAGTTTCCTGTCGTGGATTTAGTAGATCAATCTGGTCTGCGCCAGTTCGCGATACAGCTCTCAGACGAACTCATCAATGGATTGATGAGTGGAGCAAGTGTGGCAGTAAGTGGTGTTTGTTTGACTGCTGTTCGCTTTCATGAACATCAGGTCGGGTTTGATGTCATGGAAGAGACATTGCGAAAAACAACACTTAGTCGGTTACAAGAAGGTGATTTTGTAAATATTGAACGCTCAGCACGGATGGGAGA
>CAYIPP010000117.1:0-3029 GCA_964365355.1 uncultured Gammaproteobacteria bacterium | reverse complement strand
CATGCAATTGTTCTAAACTCATTTTTGCCATGCTTGATAGTTCTTCATCTTCTCGATGCAAAATATATGGAGCACTTTGCAATACGACAACACGTGTTCCTATGGATGCGTAAAATGTCGCAAGTTCACACCCAACAGGACCACCTCCCACAATCGCCATGGATTTTGGTTGACGAGCAAAACGAAGCGCATCCTTCCACCCAGCATATTTTACTCGATCTAAACCTGGAATGAGGGGAATAAAATCACGCGTACCTGTTGCAATAACAAATGCTTTTCCACGAATATGTTCACCAGCCACTTCTACCATATCCGCATCGACGAACTGCGCTTTTCCATGTTTCGTCTCAACTCCCATCTGAGCCAAAAGTGCAACATAACGATCCCCAAATTCACCATCACCCGTGATACGTTCTGTTGCCGTTTGGCGATACTGCATCAATTGGGCAAAATCAAATGCCACAGAACCTGATCGTATGCCATACGCACGAGCATTTTGTACTGTGCGAAACACAGACGCTGTTTTTAACAATGCTTTTGATGGAACACACGCGTCATTTGGACATTCACCCCCCAATCGATTGGATTCAATCAAACAAACAGTTGCACCTTGCGCTCGAGCAGATTCGACCGCAGAAAATCCTGCGGCTCCAGAGCCGATGATCACAACATCGTATGTAGAAAATGTAGCCATACAATAGCTTAAAAAAGATCTAATGCAACATTCCACAATCGAGGGTCTCCTTGCTGTTTCAGATACAACCACCATTCAGCCCCCCATAAATAGACTTCACCAACATGAACATGTTCGACAAATTGAATATTTCTTCGAAACATCTCAGCATCAAAGGCCTGATACCAACGATCTAAAGAACGTGTTTCCATGGGTTCGGAAAACCAAGGCTCTGCTTGAAGTTCGGATATAATGACACGCGACACCTGTTCTTGGACGAGCCGTGCTCGCGCGTAGTAAAACTCTGGTGTCAGTGGATACAAAAAATAGCCAAACGCATCATTCCATGTTAAACGATATAAAGAAAAACCTAAAATATCAGCAGAAGATGTTTCTGGAAACCATGATACACTTTCACCACTCACCGTAAGTTGAATGGGTCTTGCTGGATCAAGTCGTCGAACCAAATCAACACGTTCTTGAAATTGAGTTTTGGTCATGTCCGGACAAATACCAAAGGGAAAAAATGGTTCATTTTCCACTTGCCAACGAACAACAGACGTCTGATCTTGATATCTCTTCACAACTGTTTCTATCCACGCTAACACAGCACGTTGTTGTGTGGATGAATCCAATCCTTCTGCCCAATCCGGAATGTAACATTCTGGCCAGCGTGGAACCTTTGCACCTACAACAAGGGTTAACGCGATCGTATGTTGAGCAGAATATTCAATCAATTGATCGATGAGCTTCCAATCATACTGACCAGGATCATGCTCAATCGCAGACCAATACACTGGTAAACGCACATGTTGTACCCCCAACTCTTCGACAAGCTGTTGATAGGCTTGCAATGGATCCAATCCAAGCTGTTGGGCATAGTGCGTTGAAAACGTCACGCCATATTGCACAGGAGAAAAATCAACTGGTCGTAAAAAACGCAACCACAAGATAAAAAACAAAAAAATGACGAACAGGAAAAGTCCAATCAATAGAAGAAACCGCCAGTACATTTTTGGTGTTTCCATGAAAAAAGTTAAATCTCATCTCTTTTTTCTCTCAAAAACGCCACCCAGCTCTCCACCATATCAATCGCTGCTTTAAATGGTGCTTCAACAATAAAATCAAAGAAAAATAAGAAAATATTGACTTTTGGCGCACGAATCGAAATCCATCTTCCCACACGAACAATCGGCAAAAAAATCATACTTCCCAACATGCCTACTAACCCAGTGGATGTATCAATCAAGAGGTATTCTCGACGAGTATTACGAATACGAAGACCAAAATACGCAACGAGTGAAAGGAAGAAGAGGAAGAAGAAGATAGAGACATTGTTAAATTCAACTGATTTCAGTGTCGTGGCTATGAAAAAAATAGTCACCGAAAACAGCGCCACGTAAATCAAATGAAAGACCACATACAACGGGCCTTGACCCCATGGTCTCTTTTGTTTAAATAAAAACGCCATTGCTTCTCCATAGCCAAGATAGACATGGGCTTCTTCCAAAATCTTCTCCGTATTTTTCTTTTTTGGAATACGGACAGTCAATCCAACACAAGCCAACAAGAGAGGCGGAAAAAGGATATTCACCAACAACGGAAAATAATCTGTTGAATGAATCACGAACACTTCGTAGGGATATTCAACCAAAAATGCCAGGATCGATTTGGTTAACAATAAGAAAAAAGCTGCACGAATGACAGTTCTGCTGAGTCGTGAACGAAAAATTCCATAGCGTTCATTTGCCGCAGCAGTCAGTGCGCTATCAATCTTGCCCATATCTGCGGATACGACAGCAGAAGAGAATGCTTCCGGGTTATCTTTTGCAATATCGGAAATCAGATGAAACACGATCGTATGGCGACGAATAAACCGGAAGACGGCTTCAGCAGCAGGATGATCAATCTGACCATCAACCGAATGAATCACCTTTGCTAGATGTCCCGATACTTCATGCACCACAGAATCTTGAGCATCAGCGGATCTCCAATTTGGATAATATAAAGTTAACAATCGGTATCGCAATGTTGCGCGATTTGATTTGACCACAGCTCGATGCACAGCAATATACAATTGCAACTCACGGTCTTCTTCCTTGATCATCTTTGTTTCAAAACGTACGCGTTCTTTTAACGCCTGATACGCAAAGCTCGCCAATGATTCATCAATACATGGAGGCGCGACTTGATATTCAACCTCTGTAGATAACACATCAAGCAACCATTCATAGTGATCCTGTCCGACACGCGTATCTTCTTCCAGGGCGCCAAACATGCGTTTATATTTCTCCAACATGTTTACCACAACCCCGACTTGACTTGTTGGAACACGTTTGTTGGGAAGATACTTTGC
>CAYIPP010000116.1:0-3050 GCA_964365355.1 uncultured Gammaproteobacteria bacterium | reverse complement strand
CATTCACTTCAAAGCAACCACCAACCAACTGTTCACAGGCGATCTGTCTGATTTCAAACGTACTGTTGAGAACGTGTATCTCTCTCATCTTTTTTCCATATGGAAACAGCCGATACATGAACACATCATCCCAAACCATGGAGAACTCCTTCCCTCTCTGGATGAACTCAACGTGTCGTCTATTGCTTATGCCAAACGTTTTGATGGAACAGACGCACTTGCCTATCCGGCACTTTCTACTGAATCAATCTATAATTCTGCAACAAGAATCTACGAATCTCCTGTTACAATTCGCTATTACAAAACAAAACAAGATGCCGAAGAAACGGACATGTCAACTCGTTCATCCAGAAAGACAGAACTTGAACGTGAACAACGAGTAAAAGACCGAGAAACATTGCTACAACCGGCCCGTGATCGAATGGAACAAATGAACACAGAATTTGAACTCAACACAAAGCGCGATTATTCAGCATTCGGTTTCTCGCTGGAGCAGAAAAAAACGATCTTCAACTTGTGGAATTCTGTGGTAAATGAATTGAGGAAAGCGGATGTTGATCCAAAAAAAGCTCTGCAACTCATGGATGAAATCGATGAAGCGTTTGCTGAAAAAAAACGTGAAAAAGAAACACAATTCGAACTTCTTCCACAAGCACAAGCGGCACTTGATGAACTGAAAGATCACATCTCTCCAATCACCTCAGAAACACATCTTCTCTATGGACTTTCGTATGAACAATTCCGCAATCTCATGAACAAATGGCGCGAAGCTCAAGAGACGATTCATACAAAAAATTTCTACAATCAACCTCTGATCCCCAATTCCACACGGGCACTTGAACTCATCGACGAACTGAAAAAGGAACTCCCGGAATTGCAAACATTCACACAGGAACAACAACAATTGGTTGAGATTCTCTCAGATGCGAATGCGCGTTATGCGCAAATAGTAGAAATTTCGGGTGGAAGACCTATTGCCTATTTTTCACCTCACAATCCAGAAAACAAAATAACAGATAGTGTTGCTATTCCAATAGGAGGATCAGGACGTGAATTGCAATTTCGAAACAATCGTATCGTGTTTGTGTATGCCAGCGGCAATACAGGAGACAGCTGGAACATCTCCGACGGAACCTACATTTTTTCTCGTGATGCAACTACCGTCCTTAAAATTGAATCTGATGAGACAAACCCAATTGGCTGGCGTGCAACACAACTCATTCAACCCGCTGAATCTCTTCCTTCTACAAAGTCATTCTCCTTGTATAACCCACCAGCTCAACCATCTGTCCGAACTGATAATTTGAAAGTGAATCCGTTTGCTCAACTCTTCAGTCACACACCAAAACAAGACCAGACAAGACAAGAAGAATCAACACTTCCTTCCGTACCCAAAGAACCGAAGCGACAAGAACAGCATCAACCAAAACAAGAAATGACCGAAGCAATCCGTCAAGAATTCAATGAATCGATCCTGTTTGTGACTTCGTTACTTGAAGGACTTAAACCATTTTCTCAACGACCAAAGGAAACCACTTCCGGCAAACAACAAGGTGGACAAAGCACACAACAACGTGGTCAACCTCTCAAAAAAGTACCGCCACCAAAAAAGAAAGAGCAACTTGCACCTACAGAAAAAGCCCGTCAAGATCTCTACAACAAGTATGCGTCATTGAAAGCGGAGCTTGTGCGCATAAGGGAAATGATGCCACAATCCACTATCGATGTTGCAACGATGCGAGGACAAATTGTGGGATTGGAAAACACGATTACCAATACCTTTGATCGACTTGTTACTGGAAAAATTGACTCTCTTGTTCCAGGATGGGCCAAAACCTATAAAACACTTTGGGAACACATTCCTCAAATTATTAAGGAACATACATTTGCTCAAGAGTATATCTCTGAAGAAATGACAACACTATCCACACTCAAAGAAGCGGTTCAGACACGCCTACAAAATCGTATTACCGAAATCCAACACGGAGAACCCTTAACCATTGAATCACTCTTAGAAGAAACACTCGCTGAACTATGAAACCCTTTCTCATCCTTCATCACAGACCAGAAGAAGAAACACATCAACAAGAACTTGAAGCTATTGTACAATTTGGAAATCTCTCTTCCCTTGACGTTGTCAGTATTCGTATCGATCGAGAACACATTCCTGAAATCGATTTTTCGCTCTATTCCGGAATCATTATCGGAGGCGGACCGTGGAATACCTACCTTCCCGACGATCAAAAATCATCTGAACAACGCAAAGCCGAATCCTCACTTATTCCCCTTCTGCATCGTGTGGTGGAAGAAGACATGCCCTTGTTTGGCATTTGTTATGGAATGGAAATTCTTGTTGTCTGTACAGGTGGGAGACAAACGCATGATCGCTATAGTGAATCAGCAGGAGCAGTGGACATCGAACTCACAGAACTTGGTACACAAGATCCACTCCTCAAAGGACTACCGGAAACATTCCGCGCTTTTGTTGGTCACAAAGAAGCCTGTGATAGGCTTCCTCCGGATGCTGTTTGGCTTGCCAAATCTCAGCAATGTCCCTACGAAATGATTCGCATGAAAAGCAACATCTACGCGACACAGTTCCATCCGGAACTGGAAACAGAAGGCTTTTGTTTACGAACGGAAGTGTATAAACATGCCGGGTATTTTCTCCCGGAAGAATTTGAGATGGTCCAAGCTGCCGCTAAACAAGAACACATCACTGTCCCATTGGAAATTCTTCGTCGATTTATTCAACGATATTCCAGGACATAATATGCAACACTTCTGCTAGTAATCCAATCCTTCGCGAGCTGCAACACCGGAATAAAAATAATGTTTTCGTAAGCGCATTTCTGTGATGAGATGCGCTTTTTGTAAGACAGCGTCTGATGCGTTTCGTCCAGTCAAAATCAATTCAGTGAGATTGGGTTTTTGATCTATCAGTGCTACGACATCTTGTTCATCCAACATCCCAAGAGCGAGTGTTGAATTGATTTCATCCAGCACAATCACATCATCGTTATAGCCGCGCTTAAAGTGATCCCTTGCCC
>CAYIPP010000115.1:0-3106 GCA_964365355.1 uncultured Gammaproteobacteria bacterium | reverse complement strand
AACACATTCTTAATTCTCTATGTCCATAACCGCTTTCGATCCAATACATAAACGCTTGGCTCTGTTTAAAAAAGAGGCCACTCCTGAATTTTGGGATGCACAATGGAAACAAGAGGATTTAAAACAAAAAGTCTCCTCTGGAAAAACATATCATTTCATTAAAAAATTTACTCAAAAATATATTCCACCCGGTGGTCGGATATTGGAAGGCGGATGTGGAACAGGACAAGTCGTTTATGCGCTTGAGTCTTGGGGGTATGACACGCACGGAATTGATTTTGCAAAAGAAATCATTGAAACCGTCACGTCATTGTTTCCTCATCTTCATCTGTCCGTCCAAGACGTGAAGCAGACAAATTTTCCTGATCACTCGTTTGATGGATATTGGTCGTTGGGAGTCATAGAACATTTTTGGAATGGATATGATGATATTATTCAAGAAGCCTCACGCATCATAAAACCTGGTGGGCATCTGTTCTTATCATTTCCAGTCATGTCTCCACTTCGTAAGCTCAAAGCGCGATTGGGTTGTTACCCACTCTTAAGTGAGACTCATGACACAAAAACGTTTTATGAATTCATGCTCGATCCTGATGTAGTAACGCAACAAGTCAACGTCCAAGGTTTTAATCTTGTCGAAACATTTGTTTACGACGCACTTAAAGGAGTCAAAGATGAAATCAAATTATTGCAACCGCTTCTTCAACGTATTTACAACGGAAAAAATGTCTTTACACGCGGATTCCGCTTTGGTTTTACACTTCTTTTTGCTCGTCTTACCGGCCACATGATCTTACTCGTTCTCAAAAAACGACCAACCTATGTCTAAATTGCTTGTACGACTTGCTCTACAACTCCATTCGTTTTCTTACAAACTCGCAAGTAAATTGGCGATCAAAGCAGAAGGTGATTTGCATCCAAAACATCGATTAATGAACTATCATGAATTTTTTGTTTCCAATATCGACCCACAAAACCAAGTTCTTGATATCGGTTGCGGAAATGGTGCCTTGGCATTTGATCTAGCCAAAAAAGCACAACACGTCGTGGGAATTGAAATTCAAGACAAAAATAAAAAAGCGTGGGAACAAAAATTTGCCGCTCCAAATCTCACCTTCCTGGTTGCTGACGCCACAACCTACAAACCGGAACACACATTTGATGTAGTTGTATTATCCAATGTTTTGGAACACATTGAACATCGAGTTGAGTTTTTACGACATATCAAACATTTGGCACCAAAATTTCTGATTCGTGTTCCGATGATCGATCGTGATTGGATCACGTTATACAAAAAAGAATTGGGTTTAGAATACAGACTCGATCAAACCCATTTTATTGAATATACTTTAGAAGATTTCACGCAAGAATTGGAACAAGCCGGATTTATCATCCAAAGTTCATCTGTACATTTTGGTGAAATCTGGGCGGTGGTTGTGCCGAATGTATGATCTTGAACACCATACAACAACGTCTTATCAGTCTTGGAGGAAATATCGTTTCCAATGGAAACGGCACACAACTTTCGTATGTAACCGAAGGATATGATTGGTCAATCAAACACGATGGAGACTCATTGACGAGCGCAATGAATTCTCAAAAACTTTTACGCGCACGAACCACTTATTCATCCATTGGTCTTCGCCATCAAATCATCCATTTTGGTTCCGTAAACACGTTCTTCACAAAAAAAGGTTGGCACAAACCCAATCCGTCCAACCGAGTGATTCTCACTTGGTTTCATGTGATTCCTAACGAGCCACGTCTGATACTTCTCAAACAGGCACAAAAAGATTTATTCAAAATCCACACGTCCTGTCAAAAGACAAAACACGATTTGATCGCGGCAGGAATTGATGAAGATAAGATTGTTGTCATTCCACTTGGTGTGGATACGTCTTTATTTACACCGGCAACACCCCAACAAAAACGCGATATTCGCCAACACCTTGGGATTGATCCAAATCGTTTAGTGATTGGATCATTTCAAAAAGATGGTGTGGGTTGGGGAGAAGGTTTAGAACCAAAACTCATCAAAGGTCCAGATCTGTTTGTGGAAACACTCGCGAAACTCAAACATCTTCATCCGTTTGTTTTACTCACTGGCCCGGCGCGCGGATATGTCAAACACGGTCTTGACCAACTTGGAATTGACTATAAACATTTCTATCTCAAAACCATTGCTGCACTTCCGGAAATGTATCAAGCTTTGGATCTCTACTTGATCACCTCTCGTTTGGAAGGCGGCCCAAAAGCACTGCTTGAGGCTTTGGCATGTGGGATACCTGTAGTAAGTACGCCTGTCGGGATGGTGCCGGATGTTGGAACCCATCAAACAGATGTTCTTATTTCGAATACCTTTGATATTCAACCTATCGCTGATTTAGTTGCAAGCATTCACACGGATGAACTGAAAAAAAATCAGCTTATCACTCATGCAAATGAAGCAGTAACAAGGTATGATTGGACCAACATAGCAAAACAATATCATGATCTTTTGTACACAAACTTCTAATTCGCATATCTCGAACACTTATGGGTATCGGCGCGAAAAAAGTCTCAAATCATCAAAACGCTTTTAAACAAAAAAGAGCACAAGTAGCACATGGTGAAAGAGGCATCTTTTTTAACTGGTTCAATGAATCTGGAGGTGATATTGATACAAATTTTTTAAAAGGACAATGTGATTTTTCTCTTCACATTCTTCTTCCTTGCCTAGACATTCTTAAAGAGCCTGAAAAAAAAGTAGCTCTTGAAATTGGTTATGGAGGCGGAAGACTCCTGCTACCAGCTTCTCGAATTTTTCAACATGTGTTTGGTATAGATGTCCACGAACAACGTGATCTTGTGCGAGAAGAACTCGAAAAAAGAGGATGTCAGAATCACACACTTCTGACCTCTCAAGGTGAATCTATTCCTCTTGATTCCAATACAATAGATTTTGTCTATTCGTTCATTGTGCTTCAACATGTCGAGTGTCTAAACATCTTTGAATCATATCTCAAAGAAACATTTCGAGTTCTCAAAAATGGTGGAACTGCTCTATTGTATTTTGAGTCTGTAGAAAAATGAATCAAATTATTCAGTAATGTCTGAGGTATTCTCC
>CAYIPP010000114.1:0-3115 GCA_964365355.1 uncultured Gammaproteobacteria bacterium | reverse complement strand
TTGTGAAAACACATCGTCTCTTCCGGCACATACGAGATGAAGATCAGGGAAATCTTGATGTAAGAGGTCGAAGACATCAAGAAGAAAGTCAAGATTTTTGTGCGGATAGCAGTTGCCAACGTAGAGAAGATAGGGGGAAGGTAGTGGCGAATGAGAACATGTGCTTGTAGGAAGCTTTGTGACTCCTGCGTAAATAACCTCAATTTTTTGTGGACGGATTTTTGGAAAGTGTTTGAGGATGGTATTTTTTGTTGTTTCTGAAACCGTAATGATTTTTTGAGATGCTTGCACTGCATGAGCAAGTACTCGTTTGAATCCTTGATAGTTGAGCGCGTACACAAATGGGTGGCGTGTGGTTGCACGAGCGGAACGCGGTTCTTCCAATAAGATCAGATCATGGATTGTGATAACGAAGGGTGTCTTGAGTCGAAGCGGAATATTCCAGTGAGGAAAATGGACAAGATCAAGACGTTGTTGATCAATCACACGGGGCAGTTGGATTTGTTCTTGAAGGGAATACCATGGAATGTTTGTATGAATCGTATCGAAATTGGGAATGTCTCGAAAGAGATTCAGCTCACTTCCAAACAAAACATAGCGGTTTTGTTGGTCAACATTGGGCAATTCTTTTAGAAATTGCTCGATATATCGACCAAGTCCACCGCCCCCCACTGAAGGACCATACATTCTCGTATCAATGCCGATTCGCATGTGCCCATTATAGCAAAAAATCCTGATTTTGTGCTCAGGATGTGGATAGAACAGGAAGGTTGTTAGAGCGTTTACGAGTTTTCTTTTTCAAACACCTTCAATGTTCGCTGTGCCGTTTGGATCCAAGAATAGTGTTTTGCTTGTTCAAGACCTCTTGTACGAAGTCGTTGTTGGAGCGGTTGTGATCGAAGGAGGTGTTTGATTGCACTGGTCATGTCATCGGAATTGTAAGGATCCAGAAGAATCGCAGCATCATTGGTGAGTTCTGGCAGGGAAGAGTTACGACTGGTGATGACGGGTGTGCCACAGGCCATCGCTTCTAAAACAGGAAGTCCAAAACCTTCGTAGAGTGATGGCCATGTGAAGATTTGTGCACTTCGATAGAAAGCCGGTTTGTCCTGTGCGGGAATATAGCCAATCGGATGTATCCAATCTTTCACATCGCGTTTCCAAAGTCTGTGGCGAAGTTGTGTGGATTTCCATCCCCATTTTCCTACCAGGACAAGAGAAATGTCGTCATTGAATGAACGACGATACTGTTTTATGCCTTCGATGAGAGCGAGGAGATTTTTGCGTGGTTCTAATGTGCCGACAAACAGAGCAAAACGTTTTGGGAGTTTGTAACGTGAACGCACGCCATGATCGCGTGCTTGCATTTTATCTGAATACATTGGATCCACGCCGTGCGGAATGGTGGTCAGACGTGCGGGGCTGATGGAGAATGTGTCAATAACGTCTTGTGTTGTAGATTCGGATGGAGAGATGATATGTCGCGCCGAATGCATTAATTGTTCCGGTCGTAGTACTCGATGCCAAAGTTGCATTTTTTTTGAATACAATTCCGGAAAAAATTTCCATGATACATCATGAATGGTCAGGATAGTCGGAATATCTGTTGGTAAAGAAACAACATTGAGATTGGGAAGAAAAATCAGATCAATCGCTTCCCGAATATACCAATTGAAATGCGGATGTTGAAGAAGGATGATCCGTGCGTTGAGAAGTTTATTTGGAAGTGGAAGATGAACACATCTGACCGATGGATTCGAAAGAGTGGAGAAATGGTTGGTAACGGTTTTGCCACTTGAAAGCAGGATATACTCGTTTACTTTATCTATGTCAAAAAGTGTGCGTAAGAGTTGAAGGGTATATTCTCCTACGCCGCTTGGTTCAGGACTGTTCAGATGTCGTATATCAACAAGGATACGCATACTGCATCATCAAATGAGTGTGTCGATCAATTGTGTAAGTTCGGTTTTGAATCGTTCTCTGCCAAATCGTTCTGCTGATGCTTTGATACGATGAGGATCATAAGAAGCAGAATTAAATCGGATAAGATGATCCGCCACTTCTTCCCAGGTTTGTGTTTCAATAAATTCTCCATTGAGCCCCTCTTGAAGAATTTCTGTTGCACCTCCTTTTCGGTAGGCAATCACCGGTCGTCCGCAAGCAAGAGATTCAACAGGAGTGATGCCAAAATCTTCTTCTTGAGGATTGATGAATGCTAATGCATCCGCGTATAATTTTTGTTTTTCTTCATCACTCACTTTTCCTAAAAATTCGATTGTTGACTTAGCACGACGACGCAAATCGGATTCAACGGGACCTGAACCGAAAATTTTGAGAGGAAGTCCGGTTTTGTTGCAGGCGTCAATAATCACATCAAACCGTTTGTAAGCAACTAAACGACCTCCTGCGAGAAAATAGGTTTTTGGTCGGGGAGAGAGATGAAAACGGTGTGTATCAACAGGTGGAAAAATGACGTGTGCATCACACCGATAATATTTTTGAATGCGTTGTCTGACGGTTTGAGAGTTGGCAATGAAGTAATCAACACGAGCTGCTGCCTGTTGATCCCAAGCACGAAGTCTGGATAACACCGGAGGCAGGAGAGATTTCACGATTTTTGGAACACGTAATTCTTCCAGGTAACTATGCGTATCTGACCAAAGATAGCGAGTTGGCGTGTGGCAATAACAAATATGTGTTGTGCCAGGTCGAGTAATAATACCTTTTGCAAATGCGCTTGTGGACGACACCACAACATCGAATTCTGATAAATCATATTGTTCTGTCGCTGCTGGCATGAGTGTGATGTACCATTGATACTTTTTGAGCGCTAGTGGCATCCGTTGTAAAAACGATGTTCGGATGTCTCGTCCGGTAAAAGCAGGAAATTTTTTTGGATCAAAAAACAGGGTGTAGGTTGGTGCTTGAGGCCATAGTTCTTGCATCGCATCAAGGACTTTTTCCGCACCACCGTCTTGAATTAAGTGATCATGAACAAGCGCGAGTTTCATGTTTACGATCCTACCAATGATTGGAGATTTTGACAAAAAAAGACTAAGAGAGACCGTTGCAAAACTCCTATTCATTCTGTCATTGCGCAGCGTCCGACTTTGTC
>CAYIPP010000113.1:0-3120 GCA_964365355.1 uncultured Gammaproteobacteria bacterium | reverse complement strand
TGGTCGGCGTGGTTCTGCGCCGGCTACGAGCTCAGCGTCCCCGGGCACGACGACGAGCCGTGGCAGGACGTGCCCTGCGTGCGCCGGAGCCTGGGCGATGGCACCACGGACCTGAATGCCTTCTGGCGGAGCGACGACTACTCGGGCTATTCGGTGCCTCTCCTCAGGGAGTAAGGCACTCGGCTCTCGGACACTTTGCGCTCGAAGGGTTTTGGGACTTGTTCCTTTGCTCTATGGTCTTTTGCGGAAAAATCTGATAAAATTTTTCCGCTTTTTATTATTAAACATCCGTCTCTATGTCTCAACTCAATGAAATCTATCAACGTATTTTGGTGAATAAGAAGCGTCAGAAAGAAATTCGTCAGATATTGACAGATGAGTTGTCGCACAATTCGCGTTACAAAGAAATTACGGAAGAAATGAAAACTCTTCGCGAAGAAAAAAAAGGAATTGAACAACACGTACGAGCACAAAGTTCGGATGCACAAGAGTTGGAAGAATTAAAAATTGAAATTGATACAGATCAGGAACTCTTAGCGGATGTCGCATTGAATATGTTTATGAAAGATGAAACTATTGAAATTATTGATGAATACGATCAAACTTGGCATCCGGTATTTAAAGTTGCGTTTAAGAAAAACAACTAGAACGATTTCATGCAAAGGGTCTGCGATCTATCCACTTGCGTCAACAGGCACATTCGCTTAAACTTTCGGCCAATATGCAAACTTGGAAACTCAAGAAAAAACAAGCTAAAAAAGTTAAAAAACCATGGGGAAGACGCGCCATTGCCATCTGCATGCTCGTGTTAACCTTTGTCTTGGCCGGTTACAGTTTTCCTACCTATTGGAATAGGATTGCTGATGCGATGCGCTTGCCTAGTGGATTTCATCTTTCTGATGAATCATTCCATCTTGGACTTGATCTGCAAGGCGGAACACATCTTGTGTACGATGCAGATATGAGTCAGATTCCGGATGCGGAACGAGCAGATGCGCTTGAAGGAGTCAAAAATGTCATGGAACGCCGAGTCAATGCATTCGGTGTCTCAGAACCGCTTGTTCAAACAACTACCACCGGTGGAACCTATCGTTTGATTATTGAACTTGCCGGAATTACTGATGTAAATCAGGCCATTGATCACATTGGTCAAACTCCCGTGTTGGAATTTAAAACACCTGGTCAGGAACAAGCACGAGATTTAACACCGGAAGAACAGGAACAATTACGAGCCGCGCAGCAGGCGGATCGTGACGCAGCACAAGCTGTTTTGAAAAAAGCGTTGGCCGGAGAAGAATTTGCATCGCTCACGACGGACAACAATGCTCTTTCTGTTGATCCATCAACGTTAAAGATTACGGAAGATTCCAATCCCGATTTGTTTAAGGCTATCAAGACACAGTATCTTCGAGTTGGACAAGTTTCTCGACTGACCTATGAAGGACAAGAAGGGATCTTCGTGTACAAATTAGAAAATGCTGATCCATCGAGTGAAATGAAGTTGTCACATGTGTTAGTGTGTTTTGAAGGAAAGACAGCTTGTCCAGAGCCGGCAATCCCAGAAATTGAAGCAACAATCAAGATTCAGCAACTGAAAGATCAAGCAACGCCTGAGACGTTTACTTCATTGGATGGTGCACAAGATTTGGGTTGGGCAATAGCCGATCGATATGTTGAACCATTTGCGCAAGCGGCTTCCACGCTTGCTGTTGGTCAAATTTCCAACGTGGTAGAAACGGAATTTGGCTATCATTTGATTTACAAACAAGATGAGCGATCGGTTCCTTCCTACACGATTCAACGCATTGTCCTTCCATTGGCGAGTAAATTTGATATCGTGCCACCGGCATCTCCGTGGGTGAATACACAACTTTCCGGGAAACAACTCAAAAGTTCGTCTGTACAGTTTGATCAAAAAACTGGAGCTCCAAATGTTGTGTTGAATTTTAATGCGGAAGGTGGAGAGTTGTTTGGAAAACTCACCGAAGCAAACGT
Organism: uncultured Gammaproteobacteria bacterium; assembly: GCA_964365355.1. Classification (GTDB taxonomy): domain Bacteria; phylum Patescibacteriota; class Patescibacteriia; order UBA9934; family GWF2-40-263; genus VGKU01. The sequence goes on along the minus strand of CAYIPP010000113.1, from coordinate 1,125 downwards.
CGGTCAACAAATTGCCATTTTTCTCGATGATCAGGTGATTTCAGCGCCAGTTGTTCAAGAAGCGATTTATGGTGGACAAGCTGTTATTACACGTGACTTTACGCTTGATGAGGCGAAAACGTTGGCGAGAGATTTGAATGCCGGTGCATTGCCTGTACCAATCAATTTACTTTCTCAACAAACCGTTGGTCCAACACTGGGATCGGTTTCGCTTGAAAAAAGCATTTACGCCGGACTTATCGGTTTTGCCTTGGTTGGATTGTTTATGATTGGTGTGTATCGCGTAGCAGGACTTATCGCGGTAGTAGCACTCGTGCTCTTTGCCTTCATGAACTTGGCAGCATATAAATTTTTCGGTGTGACCATTACACTGGCTAGCATTGCAGGTTTTGTCTTGTCAATTGGCATCGCCGTGGATGCAAACGTGTTGATTTTTGAGCGTCTTAAAGAGGAATTTGAATCCGGCCGTGATTTTAATTCGTCTCTTGATGAAGCATTTGCTCGAGCATGGTCGGCGATTCGAGATGGAAATCTGACAACGCTCATTGCTGCGGCAGTATTGTACTGGTTCAGTTCAAGTTTCATTCGAGGATTTGCATTAACACTGTCTATCGGTGTTTTGTTCTCGATGTTTACCGCGATTAGTGTGACTCGTGTGTATCTAAAAAATATGTTTGATTGGAAGTGGGCTCGACACCCATATTGGTATTCGATCAAGAAGCGCACCTAATGTATGAAACTATCTATTATTGCTCACAGACGCATTTGGTTTACCATTTCCTCCATTCTCGTCATAGGCAGTCTTGTGTTCGTCGTCGTTCCTGGAATTCGATGGGGAATTGATTTTACGGGTGGAAGTTTGAGCGAGATTGAATTACGTAATCCTGTTTCCACTTCGGATCTGCGTTCCACCATACAATCTGCCGGTTATGCAGATGCGACGATTCAAGTCACAGGTGCACAAGGATTTCTCATCCGAACACCTTCGCTATCAGAAGAAGAACATCAATCGTTACTTGGAAACATTCGTGAGCAACACGGAGAAATAGAGGAATTACGTTTTGATTCCATTGGTCCGACGATATTAAACGAGCTGAGACAAACCGCTATGATCGGCGTACTTCT
>CAYIPP010000112.1:0-3123 GCA_964365355.1 uncultured Gammaproteobacteria bacterium | reverse complement strand
CATTCTGTCATTGCGCAGCGTCCGACTTTGTCGGGAACGAGCGTTTACCAATGAGTGAAGCAATCTCTTCGTTTTTCAAAAAACAGAAATTGCCACGTCGCTCTTTGATAACCTTGAGCTCCTCGCAATGACGTATGAGAGAGTTTTGCAGAGGTCTCAAAAAGTTAAAGAACACATCTATGAAAATTCTTATTTTTGGAAACGGGTATTTGGGAAATCGTTGTGCAGATGTTTGGGGTGATGAAGCTCTTGTTTCGTCTGTGCATGTGACAAGCAAACAGGATGCACTTGATGAAATTCGACATCATCAACCAGATGCGGTTCTGAATGCGGCCGGTGTAAAAGGTCGACCAAATGTGGATTGGTGTGAAGATCATCAATGTGAAACCATTCGAGGAAACACTATTATGCCACTTGTGCTTGCGGATGCATGTCAAGAAGCTGGTGTGTATCTTTTACACATGGGTTCCGGATGCATTTTTTACGGCGATTCACCTCATGAAGATCGTGCCTGGCAAGAAGAGGATTTTGGTAACCCGTCCGCTGTGTATTCACGGGCAAAATGGGCTGCGGATTTAACGCTATCCACATTACCAACTGTGGGAATTGCGCGCATTCGCATGCCGATCGATTGGAAACCGTCTGCAGGAAATTTGATTGATAAACTTGCGACCTATCCAAAAATCATCGATGTCGAAAATTCCGTGACAATCATCGATGACATGATTGATGTGTTTTATCAGTTGATGAAAAAACGCGCATCCGGGATTTTTCATGTCACCAATCCTGGAACGATGAAGCATAAAGAGTTGATTGCTCTTTATCAAGAGTTGGTGAATCCAAATCATACCTGCGAATGGATTTCCAATGATGAACTCGTCACGCAAGATCTTGCAAAAAAAGGTCGATCGAATAATTTTTTGGCAAATACGCGATTGGGTGATTATGAGATTTTCATGCGACCTGTCCAAGAAGCCTTGCGAGATACAATGGAAAAATATGCACGAGCGCAAGCGACGGAATCGATGTGTGATGGATCCGGATGCGGTGACGCATGTGGAAGTGGAGGGTGTTGCGAAGATGATGATTCAACAGGAACGTGTTGTTGCCGTTGATCGAATAAAGATTTGGGGTCAGATCCGACTATCGACTTTTTTGACAAAAAGTCGATAGTCGGATCTGACCCCCTCTGCTTTGACTTTTTTTATTTGTTGTGAAATGATCGTTTGTTCCATTGTTCGTTCACCTCTATTTGGATGGAGACACAAATGAAAATGCCTCTTTTTGTTCTGTGGTACTTGGTTGGGTGTACTACTCATCCAACACAAAATGATACAACAACCCCGGATGTTTTTCGAAAAGATACGTTGCTGTTTGAAGAGCAGGAAGTGTTGATTCATTCCATACGACATCCAGAACATACAGGGGAAACGCACAAGGAATCGGATCTGAAGAAACCGGTTCTGTCAGCATCAACCTGTTCTCTCACTGTTCCAGAACCCTACAAACAAGATCGTAGGGCGAAAAAGGGGACACTTATTGTCGTTTACAAATCCCTGTTCCGACTTGGTCTGTATCAAAACGGATCGATTCAAAAGATTGATGGCAAAAATGCTTGCTTTCCGATCGCGATGGGACACAAACCTTGGGGACCGAAATTCAAGCGTGACTTTGAGTCCACACCGGAAGGTTGGTATAACATTGCAGACAAGCGTGACATCGGTCATTCGATGTTTTATCGGTCATTGCAGGTCAGTTATCCCAACCGCGAGGACATCAAACGTGCCTTAGATCATCAAGTCATTTCGCAAACGGTTTATCATCGTTTGCTTAAGCAGATCAACAGTGGTTCATCTGCGACACAAGGCACAGCAATGGGTGGATGGATCATGATCCACGGTCTTGGGTCTGAATCACCTTTTTGGACAGCTGGATGCATTGCGACAGCGAATGAAGTTATGGATCTTCTTTTCCCGTTTGTACACGTCAACGATCCGATCCTTATTATTCCATGGGAATTAAACGTTAAAGCAAACGGTATTCTTATTCCTCTAGATCCGACCCCTGAGGATCCATTTGCGCCAGAAGCAAGAGATTTTTCTTATGTTCGTTTTACTGATTTTTGATACTTGTGCGGCAAAACTGCCGCTTTTTGTTTTTTTTCCAAACTTTTTTGTGTTAGGATAGATATCTATGACATCCCAATATCCAGAATTTTTTCCCCAGGAGGAATTTTCACCATCGTTTGAACAACTGTCACTTGAGCCTAGAGAGACGGTTATTCCCGAACAAGAAACACAAGAGAAAAGTTTTGAGGGACTCGCTAATCGAGAGCGGACATTTTTAGAACGTTTTTTGAAAAGACCGAGAGCTTGGGCAGCAGTATCTGCTTTTGTTTTGACAACATCAATCACAGGAATTATCGAACGTTTTTCTCATCAAGACCTCGAACACGTCAAAGAACATGCAACGAAAATCGTGAAAGCAGAAACCACGGAAACAGATAAAACAATCAAAGAAGTTCTGCTTCAAAAGGATGATTTGCCTGAAGTTGAATCAGGATGGAGTCAACAAAAACGATACAATAACTTACTTCGAAAAGTTCGTCGGGATCCTACTGTGGCATTTAACAATCTTGAAGCATTCAAACATGAACCGTTTGCTCAAGAAATTGTTATTGAAGCCATTAAACTTGAACCGGGTTATATCATTGGTTTTTTTTCGGATATCGCCAATACGTTTGAGAATATTCAACCGATTGTAGAAGCAGTAGTGTTGGTGGGTCCGAATATATTTGCTGAATTGGAAGAAGATGAAACAAAAATAGTGTTTAGACGCAGCCTTGAATCTTCTCAGGATTTGCGCGTGAAAAAGATTTTGGAAGTTTCAGGTTTGGAAACGACTATTGATCAAAAAGAACGTTATCTCTCTTTGATTGAACTTTTGACTTCCGGAATCTCTCTGGAAGACGTGAAAAAAATTGCTGAAGATGACGAATGTTACGTTCAAACGCTTCAAAAAATTGTTTTGAAAAAAGATTGTTTAGGGATTGAATTTGTAAAAGATCAATTAAAGGCACACCTAACCCAACCCGTTATTGAAAAAATGAATCACTTGCATTCA
>CAYIPP010000111.1:0-3168 GCA_964365355.1 uncultured Gammaproteobacteria bacterium | reverse complement strand
CACCAATCCAATACACTTCCGATGTACGAACCATCAGAGCAAATCCAATACACAATCCCGCTATCCAATCATCAAGATGTTCTTGGAATGGACGCAGATGTCCGTAGCGATTTGGACAGGTTTGCACGTGATGCAACAACGGTCGGCATACAGACGCATAGACAGCAAACATGAGCAGACACACAAAGAGCACATTATGCATGAGTCCACGCGCTGAGTAATACCAGACAGCGGGATGCAATAAAAACAGAATCGCGGAACTGTTACTGATCACAGGCGAAAACCATGACAAAAGAATTCGTCGAAATGCAAGAGCCGCTGCGATAGCAAACAGAGGTGTCAACACAACGAGCGCCCATGAACCAAACAGATACACAAACATGCCATACAACACCGGCAATCCAATGAAACTTTGGGGAAGCAAAAATCCATCCTTTGCCACAATACTTCGAGGAAATAATTGATCGGAAAAATGCCCCGATACAGGATCCGCAACACGAAGAGAGCCTGTGTGCGCGAATTGATTTGCAAAAAATGCATTTGCTGTTTCATCCGGAGACACGAAGATGTTTCCTGCAGACACCAACGACAACACACTGGTTCCAAGAAAAAAAAGCATGGAACTCACGACAAATGCAATCCAATAGAATCGAGATGATACTGTCTTGGACTGCTGTTTAGAGTCCATAGGTGAACAAACTGATAATAGCAAACACGATCGCCAGTGAAAGCGTTCCTACGGAAACAGGAATAAACAAATCGAATCCTGCCCAAAGAGCAATAAGCAAAAACACGACACCCAGCACTTGTAAAAACATTTTTGTTTTTCCGTAAATGTTTGCACTCGTGATCAATCCTTGGCGTTTGTGTAACAATCCTCCAATCACAATCAGCAATTCAGGTAAAATAATGATACCAGCAAAAATCACGTTAACATATTTCACCACAACCAACACCACAACAGAACTAATCAATAATTTGTCAGCAACAGGATCATAAAACGTTCCCCATGGAGTGATTTGATGACGAAGCCTAGCCATGGATCCGTCAATGGCATCTGTAAATGCCACAAACAAAAAAAATGGAACTCCGACAGAATAATTTTCCACGTACAATAACCACAACACCAGTGGTGTACAGATCATACGAAAGATCGTCACCATGTTGGGAGTGATGCATCTTGGAATAATGACGTTGAATGTATAACGCATGAGATAATCATGCGGAAACAATTTTGTAGGATCCCTTGATTCCATAGACGAGTGAGAGCAAAAACTATGCTAGAATAGATGGATATATAGTCATCACACTATGCTTGGCAAACTTCTTTTTCATGCTAACATTTTCCCTCTTTTTTTCCTAGTTCTTTTTGTTGGAAATACATTCATCTTTGGTTCCCCCACTCTGGGAACTCTGCTGCTTATTTTGTATCTTGCGGTCTACGGATGGAAACTGGGATCCGTGATTGCTCCACAAGAAGAAGGTCCGCTTCGTTGGTGGATAGGCGCTCTTGTTCTGTTGTCGACACTCATACTCGTCCTGACAGGTACGTACTATGTTGCATCGATTCCAAAGGAATTGATCAGTGTGCTGATTTTGCTCACACCTCCGCTTATCGGTGTACTCTCACACAATCGTCACATCCCCTCATTGGCTGCCCATGTTCATAGATTGTGGAGTGAACACAACCATCGAATTTCTCGATCTGTGTATCTTGCAAGTGCGCTTGTTATTTTTCTGAGCGCGATTTTTCTTGAAACCATTCATGCAACAGCCATTACAGATGCGGTCAGATCCCCATTCGAACGTGTCGATCTGTCGATACTGATGCTTGTTGGACTCGCGATGTGTCTTGTATTTGGATTGTTGATGAGAGGACATCAGCGTGCGCTCACGCTTCCGCTTGTTTCGCTGGTCGTGTTCGTGTTTCTCTCAGTTGTAGTAATTGTCTTCCCTCTTGGATATGGATTTGATCCATTCATTCATCGCGCAACAGAAGAATATGTAGCACAATTTGGAACCATTACTCCCAAGCCATTGTATTATATTGGACAATACGTTCTGGTTCTTTTTCTTCATCATGGATTTCAACTCCCCATTCAAACGGCTGACACATTTCTTGTCCCAATCGCCACTTCACTCTTTTTGCCAATCGCATTTTTCAGTGCAGCGATTCATATCACCAGAAAAAAACGACTGGCTCTTGCCACACTCACAGGTCTTTTTTTGATTCCTTTATCTTCCTTTATTGTTACCACCCCTCAATCTCTTTCCAATCTTTTTACCCTGTTATTGATTCTCACGTCCGTGCCTTATGTCGTTGAATCAGAAAAACCTCGTTTGTGGTTCTGTGGAATCCTTGCGCTTGCCTCTCTTGCCATTCACCCAATCGCCGGTATTCCCGCGCTGTTGTATGTTGCATTACTCTGCATGGATCCAACTCGCGTTCCAACAACGTTCAAACCATTGGCTCGTGCCATGGTTGTCCTCACGCTTGTGATCGCCAGTATCATCTTGCCGGCCAGTTTTCTCATCAACGCGGCGTTGAGTGGTCAATCCATTGCGTTTGACGTGTCTGCACTACATCCATGGCAGCTACTTCAAGCATTCACTATCCGAATAGTTTTTGAGAATCAATTTAATCCGGCGCTTGATTTTGCTTACCTTGCGGGAAGAAATAGTTACTTGCTCTTTATCATCACTGCCCTCTACGGTTGGTGGACGTATCGGAAAGAACTTTCTGCACGCACGCGTATGTTGCTCTGGATGGCGGCTGCTCTTGTTATAAACTATCTCATCATGAAAACCGCGATCAATTTCACCTTCTTGATCAATTATGAACGACTCAACTATGCACAACGATTGATCCCCATTATCGCGTTCTTTTTACTTCCCTTCTTCATCCTCGGTCTGGCGCATGTGTATATCAATTTACGCTCTCGTCCACTCATTCTTCGAGCAAGTTTTGTCCTGTTACTTGTTGGTTGTTCTGTCAGTTCCATGTATCTTTTATATCCAAGACGCGATGCGTATGAAACCAGTCACGCATTCAATACAAGCGCTTCGGATATTTCTGCCGTACACCTCATTGAGGATTGGGCGAATCAAGAACCGTACTTGGTCCTAGCCAATCAGTCTGTTTCCGCTGCAGCCATTTCCGAAATTGGT
>CAYIPP010000110.1:0-3186 GCA_964365355.1 uncultured Gammaproteobacteria bacterium | reverse complement strand
CTATCGACTTTTTTGAAAAAACGTCGATAGTCGGATCTGACCCCAAATCTTTATTGACATTTTTTTTAAGATTCTTTATAGTTTCAGCGAACTGAATATTCGCCAAAGAAAATGGGCAGCAGCAATGCGCAAGTCCTGTCGAGGTGATCCAAGTACATATGTGTAGTTGGTTGAACCTGTCGAGCGAATCACAGGTTCTTTTAATGAAAGGTCGAATGTCTTCACACACCTTTGTGTGTGTGATAAATCTATTGTCTTTTATGCCAAAATCACGCGAACAAAAAGAAGAGATGGTCGCGCAATTGGCCGATAAGTTGTCACGCATTAAATCCGTCGTTTTTACTTCTGTTTCAGGATACACGATGGAAGATGCTAATGCGTTGCGCGAAAAAGGACGAGCACAAGGATTGGAAGTAGCAATTGCTAAGAAGACCTTGCTTGTCCGCGCGCTTGAGAAAAACGGCTTTTCTCTGGAAAAGAGTGATCTTTCCGGAAGTGTCTTGACCACATTTGGATATCAAGATGATGTGTCTGCCGCAAAGCTCATGGCAACGTTTGCAAAGGATCGTGAGGGAATTCAATTGATCGGTGGAATCCTTGAAGGATCAATCGTTGATGCAACAGCTGTCCAACGACTCGCTTCTTTGCCAAGCAGGGAAGAATTGTTGGCCAAAGTGGTTGGTTCAATCAACGCCCCGATTTCTGGATTCGTCAACGCTCTTGCGGGCAATTTGCGCAATTTTGTCTACGTTCTTCATTCCATAAAGGAATCTAAAGCTTAATGTTACGAATATGTCAGAAGAAACAACAATTGTTGCTGAAGAGACTGTCGAAGTCCCAGCAAAGTTTAAGGATCTTGTTGAAAAGATCGAACAAATGTCTGTATTGGATCTTGCAGAACTTGTCAAAATTCTTGAGAAAAAATTTGGAGTGAGCGCCGCTGCACCAGCAATGATGGTGACAGGTGTCGGAGCTGCTGTTGAACCCGTAGAAGAAAAAACATCATTTGATGTTGAGGTGACATCATCTGGTGATAACAAAATTGGAGTCATCAAGGTCGTGCGAGCTGTGACAGGTCTTGGATTGAAAGAAGCCAAAGATTTGGTTGATGCTGCGCCGAAGATGGTGAAAGAAGGAGTAACAAAAGAGCAAGCTGAAGCTTTGAAGAAGCAACTTGAAGAAGCAGGAGCTACGGTTACATTGAAGTAAAAACAAAAAACGGGCGTCACAGCCTGTTTTTTGTTAGATTGATTATTTTGAAATATGACTTGGAGCAATGGAATACACTTTTGAACCAGAGAGCAAGTAGATAGAATAGGCAGGTTCATCAACGATCATATCTGACAAATTTTGGAATGCTTCAGACTTATATTGCACAACAAATGCTCCAGTTTTTTTGTCAAATACCATAATGCGTTTCGTATCTGGTTCCAGAACATACAAATAGGAACTTCCGGTAGTTGTCCAGAGATCTGTAGCGTTGCTTATGGGAGGATCAACAACACCGGTATCAAAAGCAACTTCGCTTCCACTGTCGAATACGTTGATATCACCATTTTTTTGCAGTACATACACGAATCCATCTATACTCAGCGATCGTGCTTGCGCAAGAGAAGATGATTTAGCTGTAATCCAGGTTGTTCCATTACCATATTCATCTTCTGTTTTACCAAAACGGAAAATCTGTCCATCGGTTGATGAGGTTGTAAGCAGATAGAGACGATTGGCATAAGAAACGAAATCGACGATGGTTTCATTGGGTTTCGTCAAAGCAACTGGGAGTTGTGTTGAATCATCTGGAACGAATTTGACAATATCTTGATCGGTCATCAGAGCAAATATGTCGCCATCTTCTTCACTCGAGCTGGTTGCAATACGATTTCCATCAATTTGAACGCTCACTGGTTTAAACAGTTTCTGTCCTTGATCCAAAAGATAGACTCGACCATCTGAGGCAAACACATACATCGTTGAACCGGATTTGACAAATGTTTGTCCAAAGACCCCATCTGTCAGTGATGCAAGATCACCAAGAAGTGCAGGATTTGGAACGGAAATAAGATGACGAATTTCGTCAGAGGATTTTTGAATGGTTTCTTTCAATTCATTGATTTTTTGTAGGCGATCTGGCGTGTCGGATGGAAGTTGATCAACGAGTGTAGAGGCATTGACATATAAACTTCTGGCTTGGTTTTCGTCTTTATAAATGACGGCGCCAGCTCCGCGTTCCATGAGATCTTCAATTTTTATGAGTTGATCTTGGTAGGCTTTTTCTTCTTCCGCTTGTGCTTTTGAGGAGGATAAGAATGAGACACTTGAAATCAACACAACGACAATAAGGACAATGCCGACGGCAAGATACTTGGTTGTGCGAGGAATAGTTGTGAAGACGTAGATCAATCGTTGCATTTTTTTCTGTAGTTGTCGTACATTTCCAAATACGGTGTTTTTTGTTTCTGTACGTCCTTCTGTTGATCGTAAGTGTGTAACGAATTTGAACAGGCTCCACACTGTTCGTTTTGCCCATTTCCAAAGAACTGGCCAGATTTTTTGTTCCTGAATCCGTACAATATATTTTTTCACTGCATGAATAACCACACGCAGTTGTGGAGTTTGATCCGCAAGGAAATGTTGGGTGGCATCCTCCTGTTCTTTAAATTGGTTGATGGAAACATCTGTCTTGAGTGTGGCTCGCGTTTCAGCATGACTTATAGAGTCTTGATTATCTTGTACTTTCAGAATGATCAGTAAAAGTTCTATGCGTTCTGGAAAATATTGACGAATTTTTTCGGTTGCTCCTTGGGGTGGAAGTGTTGTCAGTACTGCATGTAAATCGTCTGTTGGAATTACGCGTTGAAGATCTTGATTGGAAATGACAAAGACATCGCCTTCTGTTAAGTCTCCATCTAATACAACAGCAAATGGTTTTTCCCATGTGGGAAGTGATTGTTCTGTTTGGATGCTGCGGAACAAATTGAAAATTTGGTATCGATGTTGTTTGCGATGCAAAAAAAGTGCGCAGAGATCTCCTGTTCCGGATAAAAACATTTGTTCGTCACAAGCGATGCCAACAAGTGTATCAAATTGATTGATGGGAATTCTCCATCGACCTTCGCGGACAAAATGTGCAAGCGTCTCATTGAGATCCCCAAGAAATTGTTCAAAGCGTTGTTGAGCATGATCTTG
>CAYIPP010000109.1:0-3191 GCA_964365355.1 uncultured Gammaproteobacteria bacterium | reverse complement strand
AACATCGTGTGCAACGCTCACTACGAAACCGCGTTTTTCCAGTGCACGTGCCAGACCATCCGGATAGCGAGTAAGCAGAGCACCTGATGCATCCGCCAGATATTCTCGTGATCGGGAGACAGCCAATTTGATCAGTTCCGCAAAAAGAGGAGAAAGAAGTGCCAGCACCAAACCAATAATCAAGAGAATTCCGGATGCTTTGTTGTCGTTGTCTCGATCACGAAAAAACGTTGATCGTAAAAGAATATCCGAGAGAAGAATAACAACGCCAACCAAAACCACGACCAAGGTCATAACACGAATATCATAATTTTTAATATGAGAAAGTTCGTGCGCAAGCACGCCTTCCAATTCCGTTTTTTCCATCATGCTCAATAAACCGGTTGTGACAGCAATGGATGCATGGGTTGGATTTCGACCTGTGGCAAATGCGTTTGGAGAAGGATCATGCATGATATAGACTTTTGGGGTTGGAAGACCTGAAGCGATCGCGAGATTTTCTACAAGTCGATACAGTTCTGGTGCGTCTTGTTTTTGAACTTCTTTTGCACCAGAAACCGAGAGTGCAACAGCATCACCGCGATAATATCCGATCAGTGTCATGATAGTCGCGACGATTGTTGCGAAGATGATCCCAGTGTTTGCGTTCCCATACCACGCTCCAAAGATCCAACCAAGCAGAAGAATAATGAAGGTAAACAAAGCAATGAGAAACCATGTTTTTCGTTTGTTTGCAGTAATCTGGGAGTACATAGCAAGGGAGGGAATGGGTCTGTTAGAATTGAACTTCGGGTTTTTGCAATTCAACATCGGGGGCATCAAAGAAATCACGTTTGGTAAAACCGAACATGCCTGCAATCAAGTTGGTTGGAAAGACTTGTGTCTTGATGTTGTAATCACGGGCGTTGGCATTGTAAAAGCGACGTGAAGCCTGGATTTTGTCTTCTGCATCTGTCAGTTCGTGTTGCAGTTGAAGAAAATTTTCCGATGCTTGCAATTGGGGATAGCTTTCTGCAACCGCAAAAAGCGATTTCAATGTTTGGCTTAGCATATTTTCGGCTTTTGCATGATCTTCCATGCTTTTGGCTCCCATTGCCGCTGTTCGAGCTTCTGTGACTTTTGTAAACACGCCTTCTTCATGTTTTGCGTAGCCTTTTACTGTATTGACAATATTTGGAATCAAATCGTATCGTCGTTTGAGTTGAACTTCAATATCTGACCATGCTTCATCAACACGGTTTTTTGATCCAATAAGGCCGTTATATGTTAGAATGAGCCAAAAGATGACGACTGCGAGAATCGCAAGAATGATCCAAGTGAGTTCCATAGATTTTTCTAGTTAATTTACTTAGAAATAATAGCGAAAAAACCTTGATTCGTAAAGAAGAACGACTCTATGTCATTTCCACTTCACATTTTCAAAAAATATGATATTCGTGGGTTGGCCGAAACCGAGATCACCAACGAATTAGCCCACGAGATTGGACGAGCATTTGGAACGCTGATTCAGCGAGAAACTAAAGAAAAATCTCCAACAGTTGTTGTAGGAATGGATATGCGGCAGACTTCGCCCGTGTACATGTCAGCGCTTGAAAAAGGGTTGATGTCTCAGGGTGTGCGTGTGATCGACATTGGTCTTGTGTCAACACCGGCGTTTTATTTTAGTGTGGGGCATTTGAGGGCGGATGGCGGGGTAATGGTATCAGCCTCACATAACCCGGCTGCCTATAATGGATTCAAGATGACCAGGCGTAATGCGATTCCGGTGAGTGGGGATTCTGGCATCATGGATATTGCTCGGATGGCTGAAGAAAAAGATTTTGCGCCTGAGGCAGAGGGATCGCGCGAGACGTTTGATGGTATACCAGCGCTTGCCGCCAAGGCGGAGTTTGTGTTTGCCGGCGATCGACCGATTCGTAAAATGAAGATTGTTGTGGATAGCGCCAATGGCATGGGTGCGCAGTATATGGACGAGTTGTTTCAACTGCTGGACGCGGATGTAGAACGGATGTATTGGGAGTTTGATGGGTCATTTCCCAATCATGAGGCTGATCCGTTCAAAGAAGAAAATACGCAAGCGCTTCAAGCAAACGTGTTGGAAGTCGGTGCGGATCTTGGCATTGCTCTGGATGGAGATGGGGATCGCATTTTTTTTGTGGACAACCATGGGCGACGTGTGGAACCGGCCGTGATTCGTGGAGTGATCGCAGAGATGATTCTTCGAACACATCCTGGTGCGACCATTTGTTATGACATTCGCCCGGGAAAGATCACCCCAGATTTGATTATCGAGCATGGAGGAGTTCCATCTGTGACACGTGTTGGTCATGCGCTGATTAAAGAACAGATGCGATCTGTTGGCGCTCCATTTGGGGGTGAATCATCCGGCCATTTCTTTTTTGCATTTCCTCTGGGAACATTTGAAGGGCCGGTCACGGTCACAGCGATGTTGTTGCAAGAACTGAGCGCGCGTGGACAGAGCGCCAGTGACTATTTCGGGCCGTTACAAACGCACTATGTTCACTCCGGTGAAATCAATTTTGACGTTCAAGACAAAGATGCAGAGATCGCGCGGATCAAATCCGTGTTTGCGGACGGGGAACTGAACGAACTCGATGGTATTTCCATTACCTATCCAACATTTTGGTTTAACGTACGTGGTTCCAATACCGAACCAAAAAAAATACGTTTGAATTTAGAGGCCGTTGATCGCGTAACAATGGAAGCAAAACGCGATGAACTGATTAACATGATTACAAGCTAATATGAACATCAACACAGACCAAAAAAAAATTGATCGTGTACTTACACGCAGTGTGGAGCATATCTACCCAAACGCCGAGTTTTTGGAGGCGCGTTTACAAGAAGGCAAGCAAGTAAGTTTGTATCTTGGAGTAGATCCAACTGCACCGGATTTACATGTTGGACACAGTATTGTTCTGCGCAAAATGCGTGAATTTCAGGAGATGGGACACAAGATTATTTTGCTCATCGGCGACTTTACAGGTCTGATTGGCGATCCAACAGACAAGTCTGCGGCACGTGTTCGTCAAACGCGTGAGCAGGTGCTTGAAAACGCGAAAAAATATCAACAGCAGGCAAGCAAAATTTTGGCGTTTGATGGAGACAATCCCGTTGAACTTACGTATAACAGCACATGGCTTGCACCTTTAACGTTTGAAAATATCATT
>CAYIPP010000108.1:0-3228 GCA_964365355.1 uncultured Gammaproteobacteria bacterium | reverse complement strand
ACTTCCATCAGCCGTGAGGCCAACGAGCCATGTTCCTTCTTCTTCAAACCAGAATTGTGTCACATTCAATCTTTCCAGCAGAGTTGTTTTATTTAGTTCGCCTTGTCGATCAAGTTCTTGGGCGTAAATATTTCCTTCATACCCGAAAACGGTCATATGACTAAGTGGATACCAAGTGAGCCCAAAAATCGGATGACTCAGGCGTGTGATTGTTTCTCGTACGTGAGAAGAAGGTATGTATACTTCGATATCAAAACTATCACTAAACAAGAGTGCATCACCAGATGGTGACCAAGACCATTGTTCCGCGTCCGTGTTTAAGATAATTGGCTGGGATTGATCTTGCGTATCAATTAAGACAATGCGTTTGCGTGTTTCATCTCGAAGCAGGAGATACGGGTCAGGGGATGGTTCTAGATGATAGGTACTTAGTGGAAGATACGCCAGTATGGAGGCCAAGGTATTTTGATCGACTCGAGAGAGTACTGTTCGATCTTGCATGTTTTGAAGATGAAATTCCGGAGGATATTGGCGCCATGTTGGTTTGACTGAAGGTAGTTTAGGTCGTTTAGTTGGTTGGAGTATTTCAGGTGCAAGTTGAAGAAATAGGACAATTTGATTGGCGAACGTACTTTGTTTACTCTTGATTTCCAAGCTTTTTTTCCATGAGGAGTAACCGTCTTTTTCTACACGAACAATGTGAGCGCCAGGAATGACATTACTAATCACAGCTGGTGTGCGTTCTTTTTGCATCACTTCATCTAAAAAAACAGTCGCTCCTTTTGGAATTGAATTGACATTGAGTACACCGGTTTGAACAATTTTTCCGCTTTCAAAATGATATCGATATCCTGCGGTAAACAAGACAACAAGTGGTGCGCTGATTAAAAAACCAGCTGCAAAGAGGACAAATAGAATAGGACGCCAGTATCGTGAAAACATACACTCGACAGTTTACTCGAAGATACGGTATCCTACCAGACATGCTTTCTCAAAAATATTTTTCAAAAAGTTTTCCCATTTTGACTACTATCTTGTGTATTATTCTTACATTTATTGTTGGATTTTTTCTTGGAGATGCACAAGCAACCCGTAAATTGGTTCCGACAGGCGAAGGTCAGATGGTTGGTCATGGGACTGTGCCAGCACATCTTGCCGAGGATGTAGAATTTTCACAGTTTTGGGATATTTGGAATTTTGTTAAAGATTCCTATTATAAACAGCCGGTTTCTGATAAGGAACTTTATTATGGTGCTTTGAAAGGAATGGTGGCAGGACTGAATGATTCGTATTCTGTTTTTTTTGATCCAGAAGAAGCTCAACAATTTGCTTCAGATCTGGAAGGATCTTTTAGTGGAATCGGTGCGGAAATAGGAATTCGAGATGATAAGTTAGTTGTTGTTGCACCACTGTCTGAATCACCGGCAGAAAAAGCCGGACTTCAACCTGGAGATTGGATTATCAAGATTGATGACATGGAAACAACGGGATTCAGTGTTGAAAAAGCGGTTTCGCTTATTCGAGGAGAAAAAGGAAGTGAAGTGGTTTTGACAATTAGTCGTGACGGATTCGATGGCGCGACGCAAGTGAAAATCGTTCGGGATAAAATTGTGGTTGATTCCGTCAAATGGAAACTCGATGATCAACAGATCATGCATGTAAGTATCAGTACGTTTAATCATGATACCTCCGGATTGTTTTCTGAAGCGGTGCAAGAGATTTTGACAGATGATGTCAAGGGGATTGTGTTGGATTTGCGAAGTAATCCTGGCGGACTTTTAACAACGGCAATCGATATTGCATCCGCATGGGTTGGCTATCAACCGGTTGTTATCGAACGCACAAAAGATACGGCTCGGACGTTTAATGGAATTATGGCCCCTCGTTTGAATAAGATTCCAACAGTTGTGTTGGTGAATGCTGGAAGTGCGTCTGCATCCGAAATTGTATCCGGAGCTCTTCAAGATTATGGTGTCGCACGTATCATCGGTACACAAACGTTTGGAAAAGGATCTGTGCAGGACTATCGAGAGTTAAGTGATGGATCTGCAATCAAAGTGACAACAGCAAGTTGGTATACCCCCAAAGGTCGTACGATTCATGAAACAGGATTGTCTCCCGATGACGAGGTGGACTATACCATTGAACAATTTAAAGCAGGAATTGATCCACAAATGGAACGAGCGATTGAGTGGATTCTTGAGTCTCGTTAATTGTTTGCCTGTGTATGACCAAACACGCCACAGCACAAAAAAAGGAACCATTTGAACGAGAACTTTCTGCCGGTGGAATTGTGTTTCGTCGAAAAGGGAATCGTGTTTGGATCGCACTGATGCAAGATCCTTATGGGAAATGGACGTTTCCAAAAGGGCATGTGGAGGAAGGAGAAGCGATCGAGGCTGCTGCCGCTCGTGAGACGTTAGAAGAATTAGGTCTCGAACAGATTCGGTTGTTGGAAGAGTTGGGAAAAATTGATATTTGGTTTCGTGATCGATATCAGAAAAAAGGAAGGTTGATACATAAGGATATTCATTATTTTTTGTTTGAAACACCTTCACACGCTGTTTTACATCCTGATCCTGAAGAACATGCGCTTGCGGCAAAATGGATCCTTGTTGGGTCTGTGCTCAAAGAGTCAAATTATCCTGATATGATTCCTGTGTTACGGCGAGCTGTGGAATATATAAAACACTTACAAAAGTGAACTCTTGGCAAAAATTTGTTTGTTAAGTAAAACAGAGATGTATGAATTACTTAATGTTTGATGGCCGTGTAGAACGGGGGGAGGGGATGGCTACAAAATTAGGGTGTCCAACCGCAAATATCGCCGTGGAACAAGGGGCTATTATTCCAGCTCTTGGTGTTTATGTCGGCGAAGCTGAATTCAATGGGCGACTTTATCCGTCGCTTATTTGTATTAATGACGGGCGTACTGGTTATAATTTGAAAATGGAAGTTCATTTGTTGAATCAGAAGGAATTGGATTTGAATGAAAAGCATCTTCGTGTGGTTCTTTTTAAGAAGTTGCGAGATTTGGTACCGTATGTTGATGATGAGCAAATGGGGAAGTTGATTGCCGATGATTTGACACGTGCACACAAATGGTTTCAACGATCTTCCCCTCCTGAATAAGTTGTGTTACAATAAGCCCGTAAAATTTAACTTTTCCACATAGACCCCTAAAAGCAGGTAACGGTATTGCAACGTAAAAGTTGATATCGATTGACC
>CAYIPP010000107.1:0-3264 GCA_964365355.1 uncultured Gammaproteobacteria bacterium | reverse complement strand
GGCATTGAGTCGAACTTGCCAAAGTCTTCGCATGGTTCGCTTTTTATTGCGTCGATCTCGATAGGCGAAAACACCTGCTTTGAGAGTGGCTGGACGGGCTAATCGAATTTTCGATTTTCGTCCCCACATCATGCCTTTGGTTTTTTCAAGAAGGCTTTTAC
The DNA here is from genome assembly GCA_964365355.1 of uncultured Gammaproteobacteria bacterium. GTDB lineage: Bacteria > Patescibacteriota > Patescibacteriia > UBA9934 > GWF2-40-263 > VGKU01. Next base: position 3,103 of record CAYIPP010000107.1, on the reverse strand, counting down.
GTCGTTTTACGTGTTGTGTACCTCGTTTTACTCGTGGCATATCTCTCTATTGTCCCATTAGGGTCTTAACTGTTTTACTGTACGAATCGAAGGTTTTATCACGTCGCTTTTTGCGAGTGATTTTGCCTGGATCACGACTATTGAAGTGATCTTGGCCAGCGGTTCGCTTGAGAACTTTACCGGTTTTTGTGACAGTGAACCGTTTTGAAACGGCTTTGTGTGTTTTGATTTTCATACAAGAGTCGAGCGAAGTGTAAGGAAAAAGTGAAAACCTGTCAAGGTTAGGCTCTGGCGAGAATTGTGGAAAAACGTCCATTGAGGTATTTCAGCTCTTGTTCGATGCGTAGTGTGTAGATGATTTTCAATGCTTCGACAAATTCATTCACAACGCTTTCAGCGACTTCTTTGTGAGCTTTTTCACGTCCTCGCATCGGAAGCTCTATTTTGACCTTGTCTCCGCGTTCAAGAAATTTTGCGGCTTGTTTCACACGAACATCGCGATCATGTGTGCCGATTCGGACAGAAAGTCGTATGACTTTAATTTCAACCTCTTTTGCTTGAGCACGTTGTTTACGAGCTTCTTTTTCTTTTTGATATTTAAACTGACCGTAATCAAGGATTTTACAAACAGGAGGTTCAGTTTTTGGAGAAACTTCGACTAAATCCATTTCTTTTGATCGAGCTATTTCAATAGCTTTTTCTGTTGGCAACACTCCGAGCGATTGTCCTTGATCATCCACAACGCTCACCTCTGGAGACACAATCCGTTCGTTGATGCGATATTTTTGGATGTTTAAAGTCGGTTTTCGATTGCGATGACGATGAATGCGCATAAAATGATGGTGGCATCATAGGAGGAAAGCTGAAAAAAATCAAGTAATAGGGTAGAGTGATGTTGATATGAAAGTACTTGCTGTGAATAAGCGTGCAACATTCGATTATGAACTTTTGGATACTCATGAAGCAGGTTTGGTATTAACCGGTCCGGAAGTGAAGTCTGCAAAAGCGGGTTCCGTGCAATTAAAGGGATCATTTTTAGATATTCGGGATGGGCAGTTGTGGTTGAAGAATGCTCATATCGGTAAGTATCCACCAGCCGCCGGTATGCAACAAGCCTATGATCCAACTCATGATCGTAAAGTTCTTGTGCATAAGCGAGAGCTCAAACGATTAATAGGAAAGAAGAAAGAAGAAGGTTTGACCTTGATTCCTGTACGCTTCTACATCAAAAATAATTTCGTGAAATTGGAATTTGCTGTTGGAAAGGGAAAGAAAAAATACGAAAAACGAGAGGTGATGAAAAAACGTGATATTGATCGGCAGATTCGTGAACGGATAAAAGAATAATTGAAACACAAAGAACCGACGTAAGGTCGGTTCTTTGTGTTGGTGGAACTGCGGGGAATCGAACCCCGGTCTGGTAAGGCATCGCAGTAGGACGTTTCCAAGCGCATTCCCGCTTTGTGTTCAGTGTGTGTTCGAAGCGGGACAAAATGCACACACTGTTACCAATCGCAATCTTTAAAACGAGAGAGATTGGCGACCACTCGTTCGAGCTCGAAATTATGACGTCCGCAACTCAACGATCGAGCAGAATTGAGGCGAACGGCTTTCAACCTGTATTAGGCGAAAACTGGTGCGAATGCAGGAACGCTGAATGCGTTCTTGATTTTCGCGAAGACGTTGTTTGCAAGTATCGTCTTGCATGAGTAGATTGACGAGGCATCATGCTGCCTCGGCTTGATCCTACTGAAAGGAACTCCCATCGAAACCGGTCAGTCCCACGAAAGATCATTGCACAAAATTCTCTGTGTGATCGGTTCGAATGTTACTCATCTTAGAAGGTTTTGTCAATGCTATTTGTCTGACTATACGCTGTTTTCCAGCTAAAATCATTTGTACTTTCAATCATAGTTCCTATGCGATAATTTCCAAAAAAGACATCGTCAACTCCTTGAATCAGCGACACCCAATCTTCGCCATAAATTGATGAAGCAATTTCTCCATTTGCAATTGGACGAAGCATTCCGGTGTATGACACAGCATAGACAGTTGTTGTGGAGAATTTGATCAATCGTTCTCCCGGACGATAGGTCACATTTTTGCCGAGTGAAATTTGCGATAAGGCTTTTTCAGAAAGGATGATCAAATCATCAAAATCTTTAAACCAAGATTTAAACACCGGTTCATTTGGGAACGCATGACGTTTACCGTCCACTCCAAAATAATAGACAGCCGTGCATGGATGGTTTGGGTATACCACAGCCGGGCATCCCATTTTTATAAGATCTCCCGGGTTGGCATAGGCAGAACCAGATGTTGCATTGACAGAGATGGTTTTTCCTGTGGCAACATTATCATCCGTGTCGGTGCATTCGACAGAGACATCGTAGGAGCCATTTTTAGGAAATGTATAAAACGTTGTGATGACATCTGATTGGATTGTCATTTTTTTTACCAGCTTCTCATCAACAAAAAAATTGCACTCTTCCATTGGTTCATTGTCGGAGACTTTTGCTGAAAACCAAATCTGTTCCGTTGTCACAGCCGTTGTTGGCGTGAGTGAATAGAGTTTAGGAGCTCCTTCCAGAGGCTGGATCGGCTCTGCCTGCACAGGCAGAGCGATGACAATAAGAAAGAACAGAAAAAAAGATCGTAGAAAAGCATGCTTCATATAGAAACAATTTTATAACACTGTTATACTAAGGACAAACGTCTATGGGAAATAAACAAATCATTAGTATTTCAACAGGGACTTTTTTGAAAGCGGTTTTGATCATTTTAGGATTGTGGTTTTTGTGGTTTATTCGAGAAATTGCGGCGCTGTTTGTTGTGGCAATGATGCTTGCGTCCGTCATTGATCCGTTCGCGGATTGGTTTGCAAAAAAAAGGATCCCGCGTGGATTGGCTGTCTTGATTGTCTATACGGTTCTGTTGTCTTTTGCATCATTGATTGCCATGATTTTAATCCCCATCGTTATTGAGCAATCAGGACAGCTTGTGACAAATATTTCTTCCAGTTCAGCTCAGCTCATCGATTCATTTACCCAATTTCAACAGCGACACCAAGTGTTGGAAAATGTTACCAACGGTCTTCAGTCGT
>CAYIPP010000106.1:0-3290 GCA_964365355.1 uncultured Gammaproteobacteria bacterium | reverse complement strand
TGCCCAAAATCCCTTGACGCGATAACTGACTTCATCTATTTGTCCGTAAGGAACTTCTGTGACTGTTCGATCAAAATAGCCTTTTTGATCAATATCGACCACACGTTTATCGGTGACTATCAGGATGGTTTTCGACCAACGAATATACGTGCGTCCTAAAACAAACAGTCCTGAAATCAGAAGGATGAAAAAACTTATAATCCCCCACATCCCTGAACGAACAAGTGGGAAGAGAAAGAAAAATGGAAGTAAAAACCAGGTACCATATCCAAGAAACTTCCAACCATTTGGAATGATCGACTGACGAACAACCGACAACACTTCTTCATGTGGTTTGAGAGAAAAATCTGCTGAAGTCATACGAATTTTTGTTCTTGTAATGCACGACGTGCTGCTGTGCGATCATCCCACGGAATCTTTCGACCTTGTGCGACCGCCATCACGGGTTCACTTCCCTTTCCAGTCAAAAGGACAAGGTCTCCAGGCCGTGCGAGTGACACCGCTTTGCGTATCGCTTCTTGTCGATCTAAAATCCGCCATACATTTACCGAATCCTGTTTTCCAGCTTTCACGGATGCGTCTGCAATGTCATTGATAATCTGCATTGGATCATCATCATAAGGATCTTCATTTGTCACAATCACGATATCAGCTTTTTTTGCCGCCATGGTACCCAAAACAGATCGGCGCGCCACATCACGACCACCACCGGTCGAACCAAGCAGATGAATGAGGCGTTTATAACCCAACAGATCTATCGCTTCATAGGTTGCCTGCAATGCGGCAGGTTCAGGTCCATAATCCACAATGACGAGAAATGGCTGTCCTTCATTAATCACTTCCAATCTTCCTGGAACACCTTTGAGTTGAGCAACAGCCGGAACTAAATCTGCAAGTGTTGCCCCAAGAGCCTGGCATGTTGTGATAGCCGCAAGCACATTTTCAAATTGGAAACGTCCGATCGGTTTAAACGTAAAGGCGACTCCCTCTACGTCAAAATTCGTCCCTTGCGCAGACAGATGAACCTGATCAGCATTCTTTCCAAACACTATCGATTGACCCGCGTGAAAAGACAGAATAAACGGGGTATTCTGGTCAAGCGCATTGGCAATCGTCAACTGTTCTATCACATGCCCGTGCAAATATTTTTTCGATGATTGCGCAATGGATGCAAAGAATTTCCCTTTCGCTTGCTTGTAGTTTTCAAACCCACCGTGTGCTTCTAGATGTTCCGGTGTTAAATTTGTAAACACTCCAACATCATAATGAATGCCGACATGTCTCGATTGAGCAATACCTTGTGAAGAAGTTTCAATGATCGCATATTCACAACCCGCATCCACCATACGTCGCAAAAGTTTTTGCGTTTGAAAACGACCAAGCATGGTCATTTTTTTATCGTTCATCCATTCTTCCTGCGTAATCTTAAATCCAATGGTAGTTGTCCACCCAATACGATGACCAAGCAACTCGAGTAACTGTCCTATATAAAAGACCGTGGAAGATTTTCCATTCGTTCCTGTGACACCAATGACGATCAATTGTTCAGACGGGTGTCGATACAACCAAGCAGCAAGATGCGCAAGGAACAAATGGTAAAAACCAAGTAGTGATTCTGGCAGCAAGCGACGTACAAACGCTTTGATCATACACGTGCCTTTTTTTTGATCTGCTCAACCGCTGCAAGAAATTGATCCCCGCGGTCAAATTCATTCCGAAAAATCCCAAAACTCGAGGTTCCTGGCGAAAGCAAAACTACATCTCCCAACGTTGCTTCAGCAGCAACCACGCTCATCGCTTCATTCATGGATCCAACTCGTTTGACAGGCATACCTGATCCAATGGCACGTGAAAAATCTTCATAGGCAGTTCCATCGAACAATGTCACTACGCGACATTCGCGTCGAATGTGTTTAGCAAGTTCATCAAATGCAAGTCCTTTTGAAGAACCGCCAGCGATAAGCAAAATGTTTCCTCCATTGCCAAAACGTTTCAACGCAGCCATCACACCCTCCGGAGAAGTGGCTGTCGTATCATTCACATACAGGACTCCTTCGATTTCTCCAAGAATTTGCTGACGTCCAGGTAATCCGATAAATGATTTCAATGTTTGATGAATATGTTCATCTGATATTCCGGCAAGATGTGCAGCAAGCGAAGCCGAAAGGGCGTTCATGACATTATGTTCACCTTGAAGACTCATCAGATCATGCACATGTCCAAATTGTTTTATCTCTCCTTGCAACTTCCACATCAGTGTATCTCCTTCTCTGAAGGCACCGTCTTTGCCTTCAGGTAACGGTGTTGAAGAAAACCAAAAAACATTTTTTGATGAAATACGCGTGGCAATATCATCCATTATCTGTTGATCCGCATTCAATATCGCGACTTGATCAGCTGTTTGTTCTTTAAAAATTAATTCTTTTGCCCACACATAATGCTCAAACGAATCGTAACGATCCAAATGATCTTTGTAGGCATTTGTTACTAGTGCAATATCCGGTCCACGACCAAGCCCTTCCAAACTTTCGAGCAACCAAGAGGAAAGTTCAAGCACAATAGGTACCGGCTCTTTCTCTTCCAAAATCCAATCCAAATCTTCCAATGGTGAACGGGTAATGTTACCAGCCACGACTGTTTTTACATGCTCTTTGGCTAACATTTCTCCGAGCAACGCGGTAGTCGTTGATTTACCTCTCGTGCCTGTCACGCTATAAATTGGAAATGGACAATAACGAAAAAAGAGTGAGACATCACTTTCAACAGGAATTCCTTGTTCTTTCGCTAATTGTACAAACGCAGACTCTCTAGCGACCCCCGGATTCTGCATGACCAAATCCACATTGGTGAAATCATCTTCATGATGTTCTCCAAGAACAAAAATTGGCGAATAAATGGATCGATCGGGAAAATCTTTTTTATACAATGTGTACCATTTTGTGATTTCTTCAACTGATTCTTTCAATTCAGCCTCTGTTTTTAAATCAGTAATCACAATTTGTGCCCCATGACGCATCAGCCACTTTGCCGCACCAACACCGCTTCCTTGTTTAAAGCGACCCAACCCCATGACGGTCACCATGGCATCTTGAAAATTTTTACTAGAAGAAAGATCCATAAAAATGGTTAAAACCTTCCAAACAATTGAGCGAGACGTACAGCAAGCATGGCCTGCACCACCTCACCGAACATCGCAATATATTGTACCACAGCACACAGCCAAGACACTTTTTGATATTTTCTTCGAATGCTTAATGCAGGTAAATCCACAGTTCCATAAGACAAACGAT
>CAYIPP010000105.1:0-3317 GCA_964365355.1 uncultured Gammaproteobacteria bacterium | reverse complement strand
GCACTTTGTGCTTCCACATTCGCATGAATACGAGCACTCTCACCAATGGTTAATGCCTGTGTTGTTTCAATCGAACCCGTGACTTCCCCATCAATAATCACATCTCCTGATGAATGAAAATCTCCTTCCACTTTTACCCCTTGGGCAATAATTGTTTCATTACTGGAATGCTGTGCCATAATTTGCTCCTTTTTACTACTAAACATAATCAAAAATCTTACATTTTTTCAATCGGACGTATCCCCATCAGTTTCAATCCATTTTCAATCACCTGACCAACGGCTTTTGTCAGATGCACACGTGCGACGCGCACCGCATCATCCGCTTTACGTACAGCCACATCATTGTAATATTCTGAATACAAACGACACAGACCAAACAAATACTGTGCCAAAAGACTTAATCTGTAGGATTGACTCATTTCAAAAACCACTTCGGAATATTTTGCCAACTGCACAGCAAGTCTATGCTCTAATGGATGAACTAAACTTTTGGTATCAATATTCGTCTTTGATTTTGGCACTTTCTCAATCAAACTCTGAATACGTGCATAGGTATACAAAAGATATGGCCCGCTGAATCCATCAAACGACAGAGCTTCATTAAAATCAAACACGATTTTCTTTTCCACATCTTGTTTCAACATGCCAAATCTCATGGCGGCAAACGCAATTCCTTCAGCCGATGTTGCAACATCTTGTTCGCTCCAATCTTCATGACGCTGTTTTGTTGATGCTTGCGCTTGTTGAATCAATCGATCTCGAAATGTTTCATACCGAATAACGTTTCCTGTTCGTGATGCCATAACTCCATCTTCAAGCGTAACAAATTCATAAGCAAGATGATACAAATCACGTTCAAATCCCATGAGTTTTAGTGTGGCAAATAATTGTTGTAATGCATGAGATTGTCGCGCATCGACCACATACACCGATTGCGTTGGATGGAAATCTGCTTCCTTTTTCATCACAAGACCTAGATCTTTTGCGTTATACAAAAGTGTTCCATCAGATTTCACCAACAGATTGACCCCAAGTTTTTGTTCGGACAAATCCACAATCCACGCCCCTTCGGATTCAACAATCAATCCTTTTGCAATCCACTCCTCAATAATTTTTTTTGTTCGAGCAATCAAACTACTTTCGAAATACCATTTCTCAATGGTTAATCCCAATTCATGATAAACAGATTCAAGAAAATCAATTGACCAATCGCGTGTCGTTTTCCACATCGATACTTCTTCCCCTTGTTGATCTTCTAAATGCCTAAATACACGTGTTACTTCTTCTGTATATTCCGGATGTGCTTCAAGCGCTTCCGTTGCTTCAATATACACAGTACGCAAAAAATCGATACGTTGCTCTTTGAGTACTTCTTCATCTTGATGAAATCGTTGAATCGCCCACACAGATTTTGCCACATGCGCTCCCAGATCATTGATATAGGCAACCGGCACAACGTCATAGCCATTTGCTTGCAAAACGTTCACGAGCATTTGACCTAGAAACACATTGCGCAAATGTCCAATATGCACGTCTTTATGCGTATTCAAATTGGCATATTCCACCATCACGCGTTTTTGTTCCCCGACATTCGAACAACCATAGGCATGTGCTTGCTCATGTACTTCATCCAGCACCGAAGAACAAAATGCTAGTGAAAAGACAAAATTCACATACGGTCCAACCGAACGCACGCTTGCAATCAACTCTTTTGGACCAATTTTTGCAGCAATCTCCACAGCAATTTCTTCAGGATTTCGCTTTAATTGTTTTGCAAGGTTAAAACAAGGAAATGCCATATCTCCCATCGTTGGATCCGGTGGAATTGTGAGTTCATCAACAGATGGAGAAAACCCACTTCCAACGGCTGTTTTGAGTTCTCGCAAAATCTGTTGTTTTCCTTTTAGAAAAAAAGACATACTACTGTGCAGACACGGTCTGTAATTGAGCGGTAAGTGTCGCTCGTTTTGCTATGGCTTGATCATAGTGATCCTTCATGGACTCCACAACATGTTCAGGTGCTTTTGCTGTGAAATCTTGATCTTCGAGTTTGTGAACAAGTGTTTGAATATACTGATCAACTTCTTGTACTGCTTTGCTGAGGCGCTCTTGTTCTTTTTGTGCATCAACCAAACTTCCTAATGGAATAAAAAAACGTGACGTTCCCACAACAGACACAACCGTATGAGGAACTTCTTCTTGCACAAATTCAACTGCTTCAACTTTGGCAAGTGCACGAATGAGTTCTTTGGAAGACTCAAGCAGTTTTCGTTCAGCTACATCCACAAAAGCAGAAACAGTAATCAGTCGTTTTAGATTCACTCGATATTCACCACGCACATTGCGGATGGCGGTTACCACTTCTTGAATATACGCAAACTCTTGTTCTGTGTGCGTAGGCGTTTGTGCTTCAGCAACACGTGGCCATGATTGAATCATCAGCAATTCATCTCCCAATTCTTTCCACAAGACTTCTGTGACAAATGGCATGAACGGATGCCACAACTTGAGCAAATCTTTCAACACACCAAGCAGCAAACGATCTGTTTGTTGCTTGAGATTCATGGTTTCGCCTTGTTGTACTTTGGCAATTTCCACATACCAATCGGCAAATTCATTCCAGGTAAAATCTCGCAATTGTTCTCCCGCTTGTGAAAACTCGAATTTTTCTAAGTGATCGGTTACTTCTTTTGTCACAACAGCAAACCGCGAAAGAATCCAGCGATCAGCTAGTGTCTGCGGTTCAACCGGTTCTGTTGAATCCACGTCTTCAACAGAAGAGATGACAAAGCGAGCAATGTTCCAAAGTTTGTTTGTGAAATTGCGACCGCTTTCAATTTTTTCTGTGTAATACTTTGTATCATTTCCCGGCGACGTTCCAATGAGCAGACTCATGCGCAACGCATCACATCCGTACTGTTCAATCACTTCAATAGGATCCAATCCATTGTCGGATGACTTGGAAAATTTCTTTCCGTATTGATCACGAACCATTCCGTGAAGATACGCATCTTTAAATGGAATGTCGTTGAAAACATACGCACTCATTAAAATCATGCGCATGAGCCACAAATACAAAATTTCATAACCCATCTGGATCCAATGTGTTGGATGAAAATCCTTTACATCCTGTGTATCATTCGGCCATCCAAGTGTTGAGAATGTCCAAGAACCTGAACTAAACCAGGTGTCGAGCGTATCCGGATCTTGCTCCCATCCATGCCCTTCTGGCGCGTGTGTACCGACAAACATGTCTTCATTTCGATACCAAACCGGAATGCGATGTCCCCACCAAATCTGACGGGAAATGCACCA
>CAYIPP010000104.1:0-3343 GCA_964365355.1 uncultured Gammaproteobacteria bacterium | reverse complement strand
AGTCTGCAACGGCATGGACGACGACTGCGACGGACAGGTGGACGAGGGAAATGCCGGTGGTGACCTGAGCTGCGAGACGGGCCTTCTGGGCGTGTGTGCTGCGGGTACGACGATGTGTGCAGATAGCGTCGTTGTGTGTCAGCAGAACATGCTGGCCAGTGACGAAGTCTGCAACGACATGGACGACGACTGCAACGGCTGGGTGGATGAGGGTTGCGATGATGACAATGACGGCTACTGCGATTCCGGCATGGACTGGAACATCGAAGCCACTTGCGATCCCGGTGACTGTGACGACGAGAACGTTCTGGTCAATCCCGGGATTGAAGAGCTCTGCAACACGCTCGACGATGACAACTGCGACGGGGACACCGAGTTCCTGTCGGATGGTGTCACTCCCGCGTGCAATTCCTGTGCGAATGCGCGGGCGCTCAACTGTGACGAAGAAGTCCAGATTGATATGGCTTCCGAGCCCAACGCATCCAACGCGATCCAGAACTACGAGTGCTGGTCCAAGATCGGACCCAAACCGTTCTCGACCGTCTATGCGGCGCCCGAGGTTGTCGTCGTTCCGGACGCTCCGTCTGGAACGCCATTTGCTCTGCAGATCCTCAACTACGGCACTGGAACGATTGCGTTCATGCTGCATGGCAGCTGTGATCCCAACCAGGACACGATGTCCGTGACGTCGTACAACGATCCGAATGCACCGGATGGCACCTGTGCCGCTTACGGTGCAAAGAGCGTCAGCGGTGGTATCGCAGGTGAGGATTTCGTCGCACTGGATGCGTCGAGTCCGCAAACGGTTACGGTGAAGTTCATCTGCGATCTTCCGTAATCCAACTCCCGGTTGAATGAACATTCATCAACCGGTTTTTTATTTCTGGTTAGTTTTTTTCAATAGTTTTTCTTCTTCTCTCAAATTTTCTGCTACAATATCTTCATGATTAACTTGCGTTCTGTGTATCTTCAATCCGAAGAAAAAATGCAACGCGTAGCATTTGCCCTTTTTGGTTTGCTGGCGTTATTTTTGATCATTCAATCTTTTTTTTCTCCAGCGGTTGCCCTTGCATCTTTGGGAGCTTTGGTTGTGTTGATTGTAACCGTTCTTTTCCCAACGATTATGCTGGCGTTTTTAGCGCTCTATCTTCCGTTTGAGCCATTTGTCCTTAAGTTTATTCCAGACAGTATTTACGTGTTTGGCCGTTTTTTTTCAGAAGGATTGATTTATTTGATAGCGTTTGTCGTTTTTTGGCGTTTGTTTACAGGAAAGATTCGTTTACAACAAACCACGTTGGATGCGCCATTTGTCTTGTTTGTCATCACACTGGTTGCTTCAGCACTTATTCACTTTGTTCCTGTTCTAATCGCTCTGTTGGGATTACGTCAGATTTTGCGATTCATGATCGTATTTTTTTTGGTAGTGTATTTGCAACCGTCCAAATTATTTATTAAAAAATTAACCACGTTCTTGTTTATTGTTTTGTTGATTGAAGCAGGGATCGGAATCACGCAAGCGATGATTGGTGATCCACTTGATCAGTTGCTGATTTCTTCTGAAGCCAGAACATTGGGTGACCTCACACTCACTGGTGGTGTGGAACAATTTTGGGATCCTGGATCGCGCGTGTTTGCCACACTCGGACGTTATGATCGACTTGGAAATTTTTTGTATATCTTTTTGTTGATTGCCAGCGGATTTCTGTTTACGTTGCAAGCTCGCATTAAAAAACTTGAACCCTTATTGTGGTGGGTGTTTCTTCTTGGAATTCCAACATTAGTTTTGACCTATTCTCGATCATCATGGTTTGGATTTTTACTTGGATTTGTATTTATTGGTTTGATTATCAAACGGGATAAAAAAGTCTTTGTGGGCTTGGTAGCTTCGGCAGTGATTATTTTAGGCTATTTAGCTGTTTCCGGATTAACCGTTGGTTTGATTGCGGAAGGACCGGGTCAAACGCTGTCCGAACGTTTTTTTGAATCGTTTAGTTACACACGTTGGCGTGGTGAGTATGAAGGTGTGGGTCGTATTTTTTGGTATGTGCATACTCCGCTCGATGTTGTCGCAGCTTCTCCTGTGTTTGGATGGGGACCAGGACAGTTTGGTGGTGGCGCTGTTGCTGCGCTTCATAACACGCGAGTGTATGATGAACTCGCATTGCCGTACGGTATATTTGGAACTGAAGGGTTTATCGATACGAGTTGGTTTGCTCTTTGGGGAGAAGCTGGCACGTTGGGTTTGTTCTTTTTCCTGTGGATGTATATCGCTCTGTATCGGCGTACGTTAGAGACCTATCATTCTGCTCGTGATCCGTATGTGCAAGGGTTGGCGATCGGATTTGCTGCCGTGCTCCTTGCGATTACGCTCAATGCTTTGACTTCCACGATTTTTGAAATCCGAACCGTTGCGTTTTATGTGTGGTTGTATGGAGGGTTTGTGTGGGTATTGGGAGAGAAAAAGAAGAACGAAAAGCATGTATGAAAATCATTCAAGCGAATAAATATTATTATCCGCGCGGTGGAGCAGAAACGTACATGCTTCAACTTTCACGTTGGTTAGAAGAACAAGGAACTCAGGTGATTCCGTTTTCCATGAAACACGAAGATAATCTTCCATCCAAGTACGAAACATATTTTGTCAGTCGAGTGATGACGGAAGCGTCCGATACGTTGACTTTTTTTCAAAAATTAAAAACGTTTGGCAGAATGATGTATTCGTTTGAAGCCCGCAAAAAAATTTCGTTGTTGATTGAAAAAGAACGACTGGATTTGTGTCATCTGCATAATATTTATACGCAAATTTCTCCCTCGATTTTATCAACACTTGCACATCATCACATTCCGACGGTTATGACGGTTCATGATCATCATCTTATTTCACCTCAATATAATATTTGGGCGCACGGTTGCGGAGAGGATTATCGAACTGTCGGCATTGTTCGCGGTACCTGTTCAACATTTCATAAGAAATCTTTGTCTGCTTCGTTCGCGCAACTAGTGTCTTACAAGTTGCATCGATGGATGCGTCTTTATGAAAAACAGGTGGGATTATTTATTACCCCATCCTATTACATGAAACGTCAATTGATTGCCGGAGGTTTTCCACAAGAAAAGATTCGTGTAAATCCGTATGGGATTGATGTGCGTTCGATCGAATCATCGTATGAACATAATGGATCGTTTTTGTTTGTTGGGCGCCTGAGCGAAGAGAAGGGGATTGAGACCATTGTCTCTATTGCGAAACAATTGCCAGACATCCGTTTTAAGATTGTGGGACGCGGTCCTCACATGGCGTATCTCCATCGTCTTGCGATCGATGTTCCTAATGTGGAATTGCTTG
>CAYIPP010000103.1:0-3417 GCA_964365355.1 uncultured Gammaproteobacteria bacterium | reverse complement strand
CGTTAGAAGACCACGGAGAATCCGCCCAGTCTTTGACTGCTTGTGTGAAAGAGAAAGAAGCAAGAATATTTGATATTTCACAAAAACTGGAACGACTTCTTAACGGATATTTAGACCAAGTTATTGATGAACAAGATTATCGTAATCAAAAAGCAAAACTCCTTTCCGAAAAGAGGTCGCTCCAAGAAGAAATATCAAATTTTTCACACAAGCAGAATGATTGGCTCGCACCTTTCCAAAACTGGATAAAAGACGCTCAATCCTTGGACAAAATTGCTTCTGATAACAACCTTTTTGAGAAAAAGGTTGTCGCCAAAGAAATCTTTGGCTCGCACCTCCTCCTCGCAGAAAGAAAAGTGAGCGTCGCCTTCGGCGACGCTCCAAATTCGTTTGGAAAAATGGGGGAAATCAGTGAGCGGCGCTTTGCCCCGCCTACAGTTCCGTCTCCGAAAAACCGTTGAGTTCTGTTTTGGTGCCCCGGGCAGGACTTGAACCCTCAACCTTGAGTTTAGAACACTCCTGCTCTATCCAATTGAGCTACCGAGGCAAAATACATTAGATTGGAATCGTGTTCTCGTCAAAAGTTTTAACGACGTTTGATTGAGTATTGGACTCATGAAAGTCGTAAAACTGAGTCAAACTATAATGGCAAATTTGTATGTCGTCAATTATTCCATCTGTTGAGCCAAAAAATACATTCATTTTTAGACACTTATACTGTGGATGAAAATGTGATTTTTTAGCTTTACGAAATTATTTTGACCATGGACTACAAAGATGAGGAAATCCCAATGTTGATACGTACAAAATAAGGTAAAGCAGTGCAAGATACAAATCGTTTTGATGTACGATCCTGATCGTTCACCGGTGTTACATCAAACAAAAAGGCATGTATGAAGAATGATGGTCAGAGGCTTGAACTTTTTCAAAAGAGTTGTTATCCTGCTGTCGCATGGCGGCCATGGTGAAACGGTTATCACAGGGGTTTGTGGTACCTCTATTACGGGTTCGATTCCCGTTGGCCGCCCCACAAAAACCCTCAGTTTGGCGACTCATGTTCGCTTCAGAAAAACGTTCTTTCACCGTAGAGAGACTACGGCTCGGTCACGTTTTTCTTCCAGCTTCACATGATTCATCCAAACTGAGAGTTTTTGATTCCACCAACGTTTGTCTTTTCAAGAGAGTGTTTTTAACCAAGACGTCTCACCAGTACCAATGGGCATGGCACTGGATTCTCACTGCATCAAATACTCCTATTCTATAGTGTGATGTCTATAGAGCCAGTCACGAATGGAAAAAAATTTTAAACAAAAAAGCTGAACCATGTGTTGATTCAGCAGACTTCAGACACTAGTGGACCCACGTCTCTTCCGGCAAAGGAAGATCCTGAACCTTGTAGCTATTATACCAGTCACCTGATGAAAGGGTGTCAAAATCTTCCGAGTGAACAACAGCGCTCAAATCAGACCAGATGAACGCACAGGACTGTCCATCCAGATATCCGCTTCCAGCCGCGGACGCAAGCTCTATAATCTGCGCTTGAGCAGGAGACTGGTCGATCTCGCTGTTGAGAAACCTATTCGTATCAGTCGCTACGGTATCTGCGACTAAACGCACAACAACAACATCGATGTTGGTATCTTCATTCAGGTTCCCATGAAACCCACTCGGCATGCCGCGAACGGTAATCGTTCTAGTTGATCCTGCAGCAATGCTGAGCTCGTTCTTCCAGGTGACCACGAGCCTTTCGTCCGTTTCGATCAACCCAACATTCTTATGGACATCGTTGCCATCTTCGTCCATGAGCAAAGCCACGTCGGTGATGTTCGTGCCGTCCAAAAACACTTGCATGTTCGATAGCATGAGCGAATCGTCTTCGCCAAAGTCCTTCCATGCGATCAGAAGTTTGAACTGTTTGATTGCGATATCACCTTCATCACTGGCCGAGACGGTGAACTTGTACAAATCTGTTGACTGGCCATTCACGAGCTCCAAATTAGTGAGATCGACATGATTCACCTTGAGCTTCTCGTACGAGACGTTCTGACAGACTCCTTGCACGCAGGTGGTGTTGGGTGGATCCAAACAATCCCAACTGAACGCACACGCCGGCAAAGGCACCGGAAGACATGTTCCATTGAGCGACACACCGTACGCACAGCACTCGACGCTTTGCGTCTCCAGTTCGCAGTATCCGAACACAGATCCTGGCAGGATAAGACAGGTGGACACAGATGTCGCAAGTGCATTTCCGTACTGTGAGACTTCATAGTACGACGGACACTCCGCACTACTCACACACATGATTTGTGATGGGATGATCGCGTAATACTCACAGAACTTGAACAGGGGGTTCCAGATACCGACCATATCCTCGGTCGAGTTACAATTACCGATAAGCACACGACAATGTCCCTTCTGACTCCCCGTTATCACACAAGACACATCGGCAATATTGGGAAGATCAAGTAAGGGAAGACACTGCGACTTAGACACACAGCGTGTGTTCTCAAGCACAAGATGCTGCCAATCGACACCCCATCCCGAACCTCCGGCAAGCACGTCAGATGACAGGAGCAGTAATCCGCAGAGCACCAGATGGACACGAAACATGGGACACCTCCTACACGAATTTTGATGAACGCGTCCGCGATTGCGAACGATCATTTCTACCATTTTTTTGCTGTTTTGTCAACCAATTCGATGAGACCTCTGCAAAACTCATCCACATTGAACCTGTGTGCGAGAGGATAAATATGATAAAATATTGCTGTAATAAGCGAATTTAATCACATTTATGCTCTCACAAAACTCTCCTTCTTGTTCTTTGTTTGACTGGGTGCTCCAGGATAAGGGCGGTCGCAAGACAAACGCATTTCTTCAGAAGATGGAAGAGATCGTTCCTTGGAAAGAAATAGGAGATGAAATGGATGGAGCCTTATATGACCGCAAGATGGGTCGTCCTGGATTTCCAACACATATCCTCATCAAAGCTCTGTTTCTTGAGATGTGGTACGGACTTTCAGATCCAGAGCTTGAGGAGCAAGTCCTTGACCGTGTATCGTTCCAGAAGTTCTTGGGTGTACACAACCGCACAGATATCCCTGATGAAACAACCGTATGCCGGTTTCGAGGCAAACTCGCAGAACTTCACGCAGAGGAAGAACTCTTTGAGGTCGTTCAAGAAATGATCGATGAGCATGAAGTCCGTGTGAATCGAGGGACGATTGTTGACGCGACCATCGTTAATGCTCCCAAGGGTCGCAAGCGTGAAGACAGAACAAACACTCGTGACACAGATGCAGGATTTACCAAGAAAAACGGTAAGACCTTCCATGGCTATAAGGCTCATGTTGGGTCTGGCACCAAGGGACATTTCATTGAAGAGGTGATCGTCACTTCTGCTACAACCCCTGA
>CAYIPP010000102.1:0-3481 GCA_964365355.1 uncultured Gammaproteobacteria bacterium | reverse complement strand
TGATCACTCCTCGCTCTGGGAATAAGACGAGGAAACTCCGGATAGGTTTACTTTGAACTAGTATAGCATGAGTCTAAACTACTGATCTCCACACATCAAAAAAAGTTGAAAATAAAAGACCCTGCCGACTGACAAGGTGTTGTCTTGTGGTGGCAGGGCTAGTCGATTCGCTCAACAGACTCGATGTCGGCGTTCGAAGAACCGCCTTCACTTGCGCGAATCACATCCAGTTTATCGAAGCCACGCATCGTTTCACTGGATCCATCGACTCGCATAATCTGATAGGTGGTCATCGCCGGAACCCCGAGCTGTTCGTCTGTGGCCGGATCGTCTGATACGCAGAAGATCGCAGTTCCACCCGCATCCATCTGAAGCTGCATCAGTCGATGAAAGACATGGGCATCCGCCACTCGGACATACATCTCTCCTTTATGACCGACTCGAAACGTCAGTTGCAGATCATCTTGCCTATAGAGACTCGTGTAGGCAATCTCTCCGCCGATGTTCTTGTACTCGATGATAATCCTATTGGAAACTGGATATACGTTACTCATTCTTTTTCCTCCAATGTAGGGTTTACATTGCCCAAACCGTTTCGACGATATTGTTTGCCGAGTAATCCTCGAGATGAACCATGCCGATTTGGCATGAAAGTGAACCAAAAAAATATCACAAAATTAACATCTTGTCAATGATTGACTGAGAGACCGTTGCAAAACTCCTATTCATTCTGTCATTGCGAACGAGCGTTTACCAATGAGTGAAGCAATCTCTTTGTTTTTCAAGAAACAGAGATTGCCACGTCGCTCTTTGATAACCTTGAGCTCCTCGCAATGACGCGTCGGTGAGTTTTGCAACAGTCTCGACTGATTGATACTCTGACAGCCATCTGTCTATTGGGGGTCTTTTTTATTTTTCTAACACGATACCAACCGGTGCATGGTCTGATCCCAGTATATCTGCACAAATAAATGCGTCTTTTAGAGAAAGTACCAATACCTGACTTGCAAATACATAATCGATTCGCCAACCAATATTTCGTTCACGCGCGCGAGCAAAATGACTCCACCACGAATAGGCTTCCGCTTGATCTGGATGAAGATGACGAAATGTATCCACAAATCCTGATTGAACAATCTTATCCATCCCCTCACGTTCCTCCAAAGTAAACCCAGCGTTTTTTGTATTATCTTTTGGACGTGCCAGATCAATTTCTTTATGTGCCACATTAAGATCTCCACAAAAAATAACAGGCTTTTTTTCCTCCAGAATTTTCACGTAATTCAAAAAAAGAGGGTCCCATTGTTTCTGTCGAAACGTTTTGCGTGCAAGATCTTGTTTGGCATTAGGCGTATAAACCGTCACTAAAAAATAGTCCTCAAATTCCAATAGAAGTACACGACCTTCTTGAAGAGTATCACCAAACCTATCTGAGAGTGCGTCTTTCTTGACATCTGGTATATCTAACACAACAGAAATCGGTTTTTTCTTTGTAAAAATAGCTGTCCCTGAATAGCCTTTTTTCTCAGCAGAATTCCAATACTCTTCATACTGTGGTAAATCAATTTCTGCCTGACCTTGAGCGGCTTTTGTTTCTTGCAAACACAAAATATCCGGATCTTCCTTTTTGATAAAATCTAAAAACGCACCTTTTTTCATACACGCGCGTATTCCATTGATGTTCCATGAAATAATTTTGATTGAAGCAGCCATGAGGAAATTATAACACATCAACCCATAGAGATTATCCCCATGTTTAGATTGACAAACACCAAAAAACTCGTTAAACTTTTTTTATAAGTTGGTTAAAAACGCCCGTCCTTTAACTGGCGTTTTTTTATGCATAAACAGTTAAAAACGTATTTTGGGTATGATCAATTTCGACCTCTGCAAGAGGAAGTTATTGCTCATATTCTTGAACGAAAAAATACTCTTGTCCTCATGCCAACAGGAGGTGGAAAATCGTTGTGTTTTCAATTACCTGCCTTGATGATGAAGGGTGTTACGATCGTTATCTCGCCTTTAATAGCCCTCATGAAAGATCAAGTCGATTCGTTGTGTGCTAATGGCATCAACGCTGCCTATCTCAACAGTTCACTAGATGCCGGAGAAATCGAAGATATTAAAGATGAAGCGCGATCAGGACTTCTTAAAATTTTATACATCGCACCAGAACGTTTGGCACACGGAGAATTTCAACTGTTTCTTCGCAGCTTGCATGTAAGTCTTTTAGCGATTGATGAAGCTCATTGTATTTCTGAATGGGGTCATGATTTTCGACCGGAATACCGCAATCTCAAAGAGTTGAAACGATCATTCCCACACGTTCCTATTGTAGCACTTACCGCCACAGCCACCATGCGCGTGCGTAAAGATATTCTCGATGAGCTCGATATGCACGATGCAAAAATTTTTGTTTCCAGTCACAATCGTCCCAATCTACACTATACCGTTAAACCCAAGTATCAATCGTTCGATCAACTCATCGAACTGCTCAACAAACACAAAAACGCATCTGTCATCATTTATTGTTTTTCAAGAAAAGACACCGAATCTGTTGCGTATGATCTTCAACGTGCAGGTTTTCGAGCTCTTCCCTATCATGCAGGACTCAATCGTGATCTTCGTGCACGAACACAAGATCAATTCATCAAAGACCAAGTTTCCATCATTGTTGCAACCATTGCGTTTGGTATGGGAATCGATAAACCTGATGTGCGACTGGTTATTCATATGGATCTTCCAAAAACCGTGGAAGGTTACTACCAAGAAACCGGACGTGCGGGTCGAGATAATCTGCCAAGTGAATGCGTATTATTTTATTCATTTTCCGATAAACGCAAACAAGATTTTTTCATCCAACAACTAGAAGATTTACAAGAACGTGCACTCGCAGAAAAAAAGTTGTTGCACATGATTGAGTACAGTGAATTACGATCCTGTCGACGAAAGTATCTTTTGGAATATTTTGGCGAACCCGCCGAAAAGGACACGTGCGATGCTTGTGATAATTGTTGTGCCCCGGATGTTGAATTCACAGATGCAACCGACATCGCGCAAAAAATCCTCTCAACGGTTTTGCGTACAAACGAATGTTTTGGTCTGGCGTACGTGTGCGATGTCATGCGCGGATCCAAACGCAAACAACTTCTCGACAATCATCACGACAAACTTTCTGTGTACGGTATTGCACGAGATATGCCTATGACATTTTTGCGCGTATATGTAGATCACTTAATCCACTCGGGATATCTCATCAAACAGCCTGGCGAATACCCAACGCTTTCCGTCAGTTCACTTGGACGCCAGTCGCTCACGGAACGTTTGCCGATTTTATTGCCTGCGGTTATTCCATCAACACGATCAACTCTCTCAAACAGTTCACCAAGCTCACGCACATCAACACACAAAAATTTAGAACCACAACTGGCGTTTGAAACTGAACTGTTTGAACAATTGCGTACACTGCGTCGTTCAATCG
>CAYIPP010000101.1:0-3494 GCA_964365355.1 uncultured Gammaproteobacteria bacterium | reverse complement strand
AAGAGTCCGCTACCGTGCAGGCGAGGATACAAAGCGACTTCATTGACGAGTTCTCGAATTTCTGTAATTCCACGACCATCGACTCGTCGATGTTCTTCCAAGATACAGCGTGAAACTTCTTCCTCAAGAATTTTTTCAACAAGATCTATGCCAAAATGAATTTCTGTCTCTTCTATTTGTTCATCGATGAGCAATTGTTTTGTCAGTTCTTTTAGTCGGCTTTTTTGAGCCGATCGTTCTGATTTTGTGGCTTTTGGTGCACCAAAAAACAATGTACTTACCTGTTGTTTAATAAAAGGTGTGACACGTTCTTCGATGCGGATTTGCGCGGCTGATTTGTCTTGAATGACCTGTTGCTTTTCTTTACCTACAGCTGCGTGAACTTCTTCAATGAGTTTGATCGGAGCTTCGATATGTTGTTGTGCAAATTTGAATGCTTCAAGAACCATGTCTTCCGGTGCTTCGTTTGCACCTGCTTCTACCATGAGTATTTTGTTTGAAGTTCCGGCGACGTCCAGATCCAATTTCGATGTCTCACGTGCCTTATATCCTGGATTAACAATGAATTCATTATCAATATTTCCAACTCGGATGCAACCAATAGGACCATTCCAAGGGATGTCACTGATATGGAGTGCACACGATGCTCCGATAAGACCGATAATATCCGGGTCATTTTCACCATCAAACGAAAGAGCGCTGACAATGACCTGTACTTCATTGCGCATATGATCGTTAAATAATGGTCGAATGGCTCGATCAATAAAACGTGCGGTTAGAACAGCTTCGTCTGTTGGTCGTCCTTCCTTTTTAATGAAACGACTGCCTTTAATGCGACCTGCAGCATAGAGTTTTTCTTCGTAATCAACCATGAGTGGAAAAAATCCCATGTTTTCACGCCTCTCGGAACTCATTGTTGCCGTAGCCAAAATGACTGTGTCTCCATATTGGACAGTACAGGATCCTCCTGCTTGATTGGCAAATTTCCCTACTTCGATTGTGAGCGTTTTACCTCCCCACTCAGTCTGGAACGTGTGTTTGTTGTACATAGTAAACGATGACATCCTGCAGAAGCTAAAGATTTCGAGTTCATGGATGTGTGATTAAATTATTCCTTAAAATTCCAAGCGTCTTGTTCGAGATTCTGTAGGATTATCAGAGGTGGATTTCAGAAAGAAATCTCCTTCACCTTGTTCATCTTCCTCAAACAATGCTTCATCAGAATTTGCATTTTTTGATTCAGATTTTGCAATAGGCCCAATTAAGTAACGGCGTTTGTTTTTGGATAAATCTGTATAATCATCGACGTATTTTAGCATAGCAGATGATGTTGTTTCTCCAAATGCGACGACTTCGGCAATGCGACCACGACTTTGGATATGTTCAACAAGCGGAATGAAATCACCATCTCCTGACACAATGACAACAACGTCCAAAACATCAAGCATGTGAATGGCATCGATAGCAAGGCCTACATCCCAATCAGCTTTCTTGTGACCGGAAGCATATTCCATCAAATCTTTTTCGCGTGTTTCGATTCCGGATTTCTGTAAGGCATCTAAAAATGGTTGTTCGGAAGCATCTTTGGTGCGAACAACATAGGCCATTGCCCGAATCAACTTTCTGCCAGCGACGGCATCCTCAACAATACTTTTAAAATTGACCTTTCTTTGAAAAAGATAGCGGGCGCTATAGTACATGTTTTGTGTGTCAATAAAGATTCCGACACGTTGTTCTGGATGTTTAAACATAGAATGTAAGTAACAACATTGAAAATGGTTAACTAAGTTGCCTAAAAGCCAAAACCCCCGAAATCGGGGGTTGGGAATTACTTTAATTCAAGATTTTTTTTGATTTTGATATAAGCTTTTTCGTCTTCTCGTTCAAGATATTTAAGCAAACGACGTCGTTCATTTACTTTTTTGATCAATCCGCGGCGTGAAGAAAAATCTTTCTTATGCGTGCGCATGTGCTTGGTTAATTCTTCAATTTCAGCCGTGAGAATAGCAATTTGCACTTGAGGTGAACCTGTATCAGATTCATGTGTACGAAATTTTTCGATCACTTTCTGTTTTTTTTTGATATTGAGCATATCTGGGAAGAACAGGAATGTTCTTCATTGAGTTCATGCGATCTGCCAAGGTATGGGACTCATTCCATAGCTGAGCAAAACGTCTAGTTAAATTACGCACGGATCATATCGATTTGTTCAAAAATAGTCAAGTATTTCGAATTAAATCATCAAAGACTTAGATGCCGAATCATGCGACTATAGTGGTCTAGTCAGACCCGACCACTATAATACCCACAAGTCCGAGAACAAGTTTCTAAGATTTTCTGCCAGTAACGGATCGTGGATTTGTACGATGTGGAATGGATGATCTTGAAGAGCTAATGTGACAATGTATTCACCGTTCACCCAAACAGTCGCTGTGAAGGCTTTTCCGTTCCAGTATTTGATCATGCGACGGTCAAGTCCTTTCTTCTTCATCTCCTCCTCAACATCAGACTCATTACTCAGAAGTTTTAGCTTCAAGTCTTCTGGAGCTTGTTTCCAAAAATGGTCGATCCACGTCTCAAACATTTCTGCGAAGATATGATCTTGGAATCCCCACCAGGTTTTATCCGTCGCCATGATAGATTCAACCCAGATTGGAAGCTGCTCGTACAAAAATGATTCGCTTTGTTCCTCTTGAACAAAGCGAATCTTTGGTGGGTTGTATGACCCCACGTTTTCTAGCTTCTTTGCTTCTAGAATGACCTCTTCGACGAGTTGCTTCTTTTTCATCCAAGCATCCTCGTCAGTCTTATAGAGACCTCGTAAAGATTCTGGGGAGCCAGGAAGATAGAACTTCTTAGTATCACCCAGCTCTTCAATGAGAAAGCCCATGCGAACAAGATTTTGGATGGAGCTATAGACTGTTGTCCGTTGAATGTCTGTAAGACGGGCAAGATCAGCAACGGATACTTTCCCATGCTTCAAAACAGCCAGATAGATTGAGATTTCTTTCTCGGACAACTTCAATTGTTCGAGTTGTTTTACAAGATCCATAGAGTTCTAATATACAGTGTTGTCGACCCATCGTCAACATTTTTCTTTTTTGAGCCTAAATTAGCATAAAAACTGTTGACAAAGTTTCGAAAATCTGGTAGACTCTATGCATATGTTTAACAAGCTCGACAATTTCTTTGGGACAACAAAACTAGGATCGACCTGGAAAATTGAAATTCTTGCTGGTCTATCGACGTTTCTCTCCCTCTCCTACATTTTCGTAGTAAACCCTGCCATTCTTGCCGAGGGTGGTTTTAATAAGAGCATGGTCTTCTTTGCCACAGTTGTTGCTTCAGCGCTTTCGACCATTATCATGGGACTTTGGGCAAAGAAACCATTTTCGCTTGCTCCAGGACTTGAGATGAACGCCTATGTTGCATTTGTAGTGATCGGTGCTCTTGGATTTGTCTGGCAAGACGCGCTTGGTGCGGTATTTTGGTCA
>CAYIPP010000100.1:0-3495 GCA_964365355.1 uncultured Gammaproteobacteria bacterium | reverse complement strand
CTCAATTGTGTTAGCTGAAAAAGAATCAAAAATTAAACGTTCTGCATAACCATTATGGGAAATAAAGTACATCCACGAAGTTTCCGTATCGGGATCACCCGCGGTTGGGATGGTTCTTGGTTTGCGGATCGTAAAATGTTCCAATTTCTTCTTAAAGAAGACGTTAATATTCGTGTATTTTTAAGAAAAGAACTTAAAGAAGCTCAGGTTGACAGAATTGAATTGGAACGATCACGACAGGATCTCAAAATTGTCATTTTTTCTGCAAAGCCAGGACTTGTTATTGGTCGTTCCGGGTCAGGTATAGAAGAGTTGAGCAAGAAACTTAAAGAGAAATTTTTTAGAGGAAAACGGGTGAATATGAGTGTCTCTGTTAAAGAAGTATCAAACCCATCTCTTTCAGCCAATGTGGTCGCTCAACAAATCGCATCCGAAATTGAGAAACGCATGCCGTTTCGTCGTTCGATGAAAAGTGCTATTGAACGAGTGATGAAGGCTGGGGCGCTTGGGGTAAAAATTCAAGTTGGTGGACGTTTAAATGGCGCTGAGATTTCACGTCGTGAGTCAATTGCGAATGGAAAAACGCCATTGCATACTTTGAGAAATGATATTGATTATGCATCTGTTCGTTCAGAAACTATTTGGGGAACGATCGGTGTAAAAGTATGGATTAATCGAGGTGAAGTGTTTGAGGATTAATATGTTGATTCCAAAAAAAGTCAAACATCGTAAGTGGCACAAAGGTCGCGCTCGCAACAAGCGTGTTGCTTCGACGAAAATACGTGTAACATTTGGTTCGGTTGGGATTAAAGCAACAACAGGCGCTTGGGTGACTTCACGACAAATTGAAGCGGCTCGTCGTGCTATGACGCGTGCAATTAAGCGCGGTGGAAAGATTTGGATTCGAATTTTTCCCGATAAGCCAATCACATCAAAAGGTTCAGAAATGCCAATGGGAAAAGGCAAAGGCGCCGTTGATCATTATGTCGCCGTTGTTCGTCCAGGAACTGTGATGTTTGAAATGGGAGGAATTAGTGATGACTTGGCTCGACATGCACTTCAACTTGCAAGTCATAAGCTTCCAATGAAAACGAAGATTATTAGCAGGGAAATGGAATAATATGGATATCAAAACGTTGCGAGCAAAAACACCTGTATCTCTCGCTCAAGAGTTGGCTGATACACAAAAACAATTGAAGGATCTTGAATTTCAAAACTCAGCGCATCAATTAAAACAGGTGCGTCAAATTCGAGAGATAAAAAAGACTATTGCTCGATTGCATACATTGATGTCTTCCAATTAACCTTATGTCAATAGCAAAACATACAATTCAACGCACGTTGACTGGCACGGTTGTCTCAGACAAGATGGATAAAACCATTGTTGTTCGAGTTGATCGAACGGTGGTTCATCCAAAATACGGCAAAAGATATGTGCGAAGTTGTCACTATCACGTTCATGACGAAGGTGGGTCATTTCATAAAGGGGATGTTGTGATATTTCAGGCTTGTCGTCCTTATTCGAAGACAAAGAAATGGCGTGTACTCCCTAAAAAATAAGATGTATGCTTCAAGAACGATCAATGCTCGGAGTTGCTGATAACTCTGGAGCAAAAAAATTACAAGTCATCCGTGTATTAGGAGGTTATCGAAAACGCTATGCCCATATTGGTGAACTTGTTGTTGCATCTGTGAAAGAAGCAGTTCCACATGCTGGAGTGAAAAAAAGTGATGTGGTAACAGCTGTTATCGTCCGTACACGAAAAGAAATTCGTCGTAAAGATGGTACGTATATTCGTTTTAATGAAAATGCTGCTGTTATTATTGATAAAAAATCTAAAGATCCAAAAGGGACACGTATTTTTGGGCCAATAGCCAGAGAGTTGCGAGCAGCAGGTTACACAAAAATTATTTCGCTTGCGCCTGAGGTGCTCTAATCGTATGAAGATTAAAACAGGAGACAAAGTAAGAATTATTTCCGGAAAAGATTCAGGAAAAGAAGGAACGATCATTCAAGTTTTTCCAGAACTTGATCGTATTGTGGTAGAAGGTGTTAACATGATGACACGACATTTGAAAGGGCGTTCTGGTCAGGCGGGGCAAAAAGTTCAGTTTTCATCTCCACTTCATGTTTCAAAGGTGCAGTTGCTTTCACCAAAAACAGGTTTGGTTGGTCGTGTTGGATATAAAATGATTGAAAAGGATGGCAAATCTACAAAAATAAGAGTATTGCGTACAAAGGGTACTTCCGAGGATATTGAATAATTATATGGCCATGAAAGAGTTTTACACTACTGAAGTTGTTCCGAAACTCAAAGAAGAGTTTGGTTACAAGAATATACATGCTGTTCCGGTTCTTAGATGTATTACATTAAATGTAGGATTGGGGCCTGGTTTGAAAGATGCACGTTTTTTGGAAACGGCTGAAACAACCTTGAAACGAATTACTGGACAACGACCAGTGAAAACCAAAGCACGTAAATCCATCTCAACCTTTAAGATTCGAGACGGAATGGTTGTGGGAATGAAAGTAACGTTGCGCGGAAAGAGCATGTGGGATTTTTTGGAAAAACTTTTTAAAATTTCATTGCCTCGCGTACGAGATTTTCGTGGGTTGCCAACACAAGCTTTTGATGGACGTGGGAATTATTCCATTGGTTTTAAAGAGCAGGTCGCATTCCCTGAAATCCGTACAGATGAAATTGAAGTTTTGCACGGACTCCAAGTTACTATTTCAACCACTGCGAAGACAAGTACAGAAGCAAAAGCTTTGCTTACACTGCTAGGTCTTCCACTCAAGAAAGATTCGTATGGCAACTGAAAATCAAATTGCAAAGTCGAAAAGAAAACCAAAATTTTCAACACGTCATGTCAATCGCTGTTGGCGATGCGGGCGAAACAGATCATTCATGCGTATGTTCGGCATTTGCCGGATTTGTTTCCGTGAGTTGGCAAACCGTGGAGAAATCCCAGGTATAAGAAAATCCAGCTGGTAAATATGATGACAGACCCAATCTCAGACATGCTTGCGCGTATTCGTAACGCGTTAGCTGCAAAAAAAGTAGACATCCTTCTTCCCCATTCGAAGGTAAAATTTCATATTGCAAAAATTTTGCAAAATGAAGGTTACGTCACAAATGTGGAAGAGATTTCTGATGGAAAGTTCGTGCAACTTCACATTGGACTCAAATATACTGACAATCAACCAGGTATTCAGGTTATTAAACGAATCAGTAAGCCTGGTCGTCGTGTGTATGCAAAGTCAGATGAATTGCCACGAGTGCTTGCAGATTATGGCATTGCGATTGTTTCAACCCCAAACGGTATGATGACGAATAAAGAAGCCCGAGCGCGTCACTTGGGTGGGGAAGTGATCTGCGAAATTTCTTAATATGTCGCGCGTTGGAAAAAAACACATCCTCATTCCTGCAGGAGTTGAAGTCACGATTGAAGGACAGACGGTAAACGTCAAGGGTCCCAAGGCTTCGCTTTCGA
>CAYIPP010000099.1:0-3550 GCA_964365355.1 uncultured Gammaproteobacteria bacterium | reverse complement strand
GTACACAGAGTGGTGCCCTCTATCTCAAACAATCGCGTGAGTATGCAGGTGAGGTTGTTGAATCTTCGGATCGAATACTTGAGGAACTGAGAAAATTCCAAGCCAAAGTTGAAGCGTTTCTGCAAGAGAGTCGTACAACGGTTGAGTGCATCAAGCCTGAGCTCCACGACATCGAACTTGTACGCGAAGTCAACGAACTCCGCTCACGAACAAACGAACTGGAAGAACAAGCGCAATCCTGCGTTGTCGAAATCGTTCACGATCTCACCCAACGTATGCTCGGCGTACGAACAGACGTGATCTCACGTTTTGTAGGAAGTGGAATTCGTCTCTCGCTCGAGGCAAGAGACAAAGAGCCACTTGCTTCACTTTCTGAGCTGGAACAACGTATTGTTTCATTCCATCCAAAGGCAAGAGCCAAATCAACTAAACCACCAAAGGACATCTAATACTCCAAATACAAAAACCAGCGAACACGTCGCTGGTTTTTTTCTTCTTATCCTCCACTCTTTCCATGAAACTTCTTATACACATCTTTCATTTGCTTGTTCGTAATATGTGTATAAACCTGTGTTGTGGTGATCGATTCATGTCCGAGCATCGACTGTACACTGCGGATATCTGCACCGGAAAGAAGTAAATCAGTTGCAAATGTATGACGAAGTGTGTGTGGGGTAATTTTTTTTGTAATCCCGGCAGCTGTTGCGTATCTCTCAACAAGACGCTGGACAGAACGTGGAGTTAAAGGGCCTGTATTTTTTCTTCCCTGTTTTGCGCGATCATGTGACACAAACAGATAGGCAGACGTATCACGACGTTTTTCAAGATACGCTCGAATCGCTTTTTTTACGGAATCCGATAAAAAACAAAGTCGTGGTTTATCGCCTTTTCCACGAACAGTGAATTCGTCTCGCTGTAAATTAACCTGCTCGATTTTCAAACCTGTTAATTCACTCACACGCAAACCAGCGGAAAAAAGCAGTTCTAGAATTGCCTGATCTCGAAGTGCAATCATTCCAGCACTGACAGATAATGGCATGGCAAGAATCCGTGATAACTCACCCGCTTCTAAGAAATCAACAGTTCGCTTTGATTGTTTGGCAAGTTCAATTTGTTCGGGTGCAAGAGAAGGTATATCGTATTTAGACAGATACTTCAAAAAAGAACGCAACGCAATAAGATGATAATTTTGTGTACTCTTTTTCAACGTGATTTCTTCACGACCTTCTGCTAATCGATTCAAATACAAACGATATCGATGAATCATCTCGCGAGAAATTTTTGAAGGAGCTGGGTTCTTTGCCCAATCAGCGAAACGACGCAAGTAAAAATCATAGTTACGAATAGTACGCTCAGAACGTCCTCGTTCTACCTCTAAATACTCCAAAAAATCTGTGATGAGTGAATGAACACATGTTGTTGCCATAGGATAATAAATTATACGACACATCACAACTTTCTTCCAATGCACGCGTGTGCTACAATTTCCGCACTATGAATCAGGAGGCCTACACAAAAATCTCTTTCCTTCTCATTGCCGGACTGTTGTTCACCGGTTTAGTATTCCAAGAAAAAACGTGTAAAGATACTAGCAACGCTCATTGGAACCAAGGCCAATTTTGTGCTGCAGAACAAGTCAATTCTCCATCGCCCCCTTCAACATACCAAGCCTCTATCGCTGTCATGATAAAAACATCGCTTCCTCAGAACCTGTTGATCATTCTGTTAATCAGTTTGATCGCGTTCATCAATGATGCACAGAAAATAGGTAAGCAATTTGTAAAACGCATGCGGACGTGTCTGATTCGTTATGGTCCGTATCAAAAAACATTTATCCCTTATCTCTTTGCTACGCATGGTTGGTAGCACAAAACATCTCTTTCCTTATTCACGATAACTCTTTCTATGGACGAACCAAACAAACAACAATCGCTCTTTGCTCTCTTAGATAGTAAATCAGCTTTTTGGCTCGGGTTTGTCTCAGCAATTCTTGTTCTGGGAACTCTCGGCTTCATCATTCTGGGTAGTTCAATGATAAAAGGTACTTCGTTCGCACAGAGTGCAAAAAGCGATACCTATGCAATTGACGACACAACCACTGCTGACGACACAACACCACAACCTACAGCGGTTCCTGTTGTGACCTCAGACGATCATACCCGTGGAAATACAGATGCGGAAGTGACGATCATTGAATATTCGGATTTCGAATGTCCTTACTGTGGTAACTTCCATCCAACACTCAAACAAGTCATGGATACGTATGGAGTGAAGGTTCGTTGGGTCTATCGACACTTCCCTCTTTCATTTCATCCCCAAGCACTTCCAGCCGCAAACGCAGCTGAATGTGCTGCTGAGCAAGGAAAATTTTGGGAATTTGCAGATGCCATGTTTGCAAACCAAGACAAACTTTCTGACGAGTATTACAAACAGTTGGCAACACAAAACGGGTTGAATAGTTCAAAATGGCAAGATTGTTACACAAACAAAACGTACGAATCAAAAATTCAAAGTCAAGCACAAACAGGAGCAAGTGCTGGCGTAAATGGAACACCAGGATCATTCATTGTTGATAAGGATGGAAACGCAATTCCAATCAAAGGTGCGCTTCCCTACAGCTCTGTCTCCGCAGCAATTGATCAAATTCTTGGAAGCTAGTCCAACCAAAAAAACAGAGCTTTCCATAAAGCTGTACCAAAAACTCCTATTCAGTTAGGAGTTTTTGGTTTGGAAAATCAACTAGCAGGAGCTGTTCCCATTGCCTGACCTTTCAATGAAGCTACTCGTGGGACTTATGAATACCACGAGTTAAACCTTCTTGAGTTCGAAGATGACGAAGTCTTCGATTTTCTTTCCGTTAAGTTCGTACTCGGGAGTGAAGACTGCGTTGACGAGCTTGAGTCCAGCAGCCGCATATACATTTTTATACCACTCAATCGGGCGGTGCAGCTCGATGATTTCATAGTCACCTTCTTTCTTCACCTTCTTGTACTCATGATTGTCTTCATACACGGCGCCTGTTGGGAATCGTTTGTCGATGTTTGATTCTTCTACATTGAAAATTCGTGGATTACAGAATCCAACGAACGCGGATCCTGAATCGGCGAGAACATCCTGAATATCTCCGACAATTCGCTTTACTTCATCCTCATTAACAATACACAGAACGAGGTTACAGATGACAAAGTCGAAGAAGTTCTTTGGTAAAGATTCGACTAAGGGAAGAATGTTTTCTTTTCCAATTTTTTCTCCCGCTTTCTCTATCATATCGGGGTTGATGTCATAAACTTTCACATCTGCTCCCAATTTTTGGAGAGCAAATGCTAACAGGCCTGGTCCCGCACCATAATCAAGAATCTTTTTATCTGTCACATCGCCAAGTAGCGGAATAAGTGTGTTGTCGTAGTAGGCAAGTTTAATGTTCTCCGCCTCCAACTCTCCAGCCACTCGATTCCACTCTTCCTGCTGGGCGATAAGTATTGTTGTGTTTGGCATATTAGACAAGGATGATACTGAGTAAGATAAGCACAGTTGAAATGAGCAAATACGG
>CAYIPP010000098.1:0-3576 GCA_964365355.1 uncultured Gammaproteobacteria bacterium | reverse complement strand
AAACGCTCGTTCCCGACAAAGTCGGACGCTGCGCAATGACAGAATGAATAGGAGTTTTACAGAGGTCTCTTTTATAAATCATCAAAATTTTGGATGTGTGGTTTAAGTCGATCAAGGATCGCTAATCCATTTTTTCCAGACAAATCAAAGAGATACCGATTGCCATCCATATCCACAAGAGTAAGGCGATACGAATAAAATCGTACGACATCAGACTGTTTGCCGTGTAGAATTTTTTTTGCTTTCAATGTTTGGATTTGGGAAAAATTTACGTCTCTCTCTTTAAAGAGATAGACCAATCGCAATGCTGTTTGATCAATCTCAACACGATGAACGTCCATGATTATTTTTTTCAATTGAAGAAAAATATTCAATAACAATATCGTCAACACAACCGGAATCGAAAGTTGAAACGTATCTATCGGAATGGACCACTGAAATAGTTCATCCCAAAATAGCCACATCACAGAACAGGTGACCAACAGAGACACAACCTCCGGAACAAAGATCCGTTTGTAAACAATGTTATCGCTTGTTGTATTGTTCATCATAATACTGTTGATACGCCCCGGATCGGCAACGTTCCACCCATGGTTGATTTTTTTTATACCATTCAACCGTTTGTGCCAATCCATCATCAAACGAAACTTGCGGTGACCATCCGAGTTCGGATCGTAATTTTTGACTGTCGAGCGCATAACGACGGTCATGACCCGCTCGATCTTTGACATAATCAATAGACGTTTCATCTCGATCGAGCAAACGTAACATTGTTCGCACAACATCCATATTTGGCACACGATGTCCGGTGCCGATATTGTAAGACTCACCCAGATTTCCTTTTTGCGCGATCAGGTCAATCGCACGACAATGATCTTCGGTAAAAATCCACTCACGAATCTGCATTCCATCTCCATAGACAGGAACGGATTTTCTCTCCATCAAGTTGCTGGTAAACAGCGGAATCAATTTTTCTGGAAATTGAAGCGGGCCATAATAATTACACGAGTGCGTCACAATCACCGGTGTACCAAATGTGGTGTGATACGCGTGACACAAATGATCCCCAGCCGCTTTTGAAGCCGCATACGGACTTCGCGGTTCAAATGGACTTGACTCTGTTGATTCTCCTTCCATGACTACGCCATAAACTTCATCGGTAGAAATATGGATCATGCGTGGAATATGAAATGTATTCACCGCTTCCAAAAGGGTCAAAACGCCATACACATTTGAATCTACAAACGTTCGTGGTTCCATAATCGATCGATCCACATGCGTTTCTGCAGCATAATTGATGATCAAATCTATTCCAGACGACACGACAGATT
Source organism: uncultured Gammaproteobacteria bacterium (assembly GCA_964365355.1). Taxonomy (GTDB): domain Bacteria; phylum Patescibacteriota; class Patescibacteriia; order UBA9934; family GWF2-40-263; genus VGKU01. Next base: position 2,245 of record CAYIPP010000098.1, on the reverse strand, counting down.
CCACAGCTTGTTTATCCGCAATATTCCCTTTCACAAACGAATACCTGGGATCATCTTTGACATCAACCAGATTTTCTAAATTTCCCGCATAGGTCAGGATATCAAAATTCACCACCTCGACATCAGGATAATTTTTTAACAAATAGTGAATCATATTGGAGCCCATAAATCCAGCTCCACCTGTCACAAAAATTTTCATAGTTGTGACCGAATCTGCTCAGCGGTGAATACAAGTTCTTCTTGTGACACATCTGTATGTGGCCACAAAGATAATCCATCACCTGTCGTTCGAGGAATAATATGAAAATGTGTGTGAAACACTTGTTGACCTGAGGCTTCGCCGATATTGGTTGTGATGTTACACCCTTCCGATTGAGTTGTTTTTACAATCGCCGGTGTAATTTTTTGGATGACTGCCCAACAGGCAGACACATCAGCAATAGCCGATTCAAGAGCATTGACTCGTTCAGATTTTGGAACCACCAACGTGTGCCCAATCGTCACCGGATTGATATCTAAAAAGGCAATGACGCGATCATCCTCATAGAGGATATGCGCTGGTAATTCACGAGCAATGATCCGAGAAAAAATAGAAGGCATAGAGTTAGGAACGTCGAAGTAAATTCCAAAAAAGCATGGGAATGAATAAGGAAAGAAGTGTAATCAACAATCGAAGCAGGCCAAACTGTTCTCCAAAAATCCACACTATCACAGCAAGCACAATTCCCAAAATCCCTGTCACACACATCTGAACCCATGGTCGATCCATATATTCTTTGACAACAATTCCCCACCAAACACCAAACATAATAGCTGCAAGAAGAAACAGATGCACAGAAAACGACCGCGACACAAAACCTGGTCGCATAGCATCAAGCAACCAAAAGATAACATAGGATGTCAGTGACACGTAAAACCCTGTTTTGACGATTGATTGCATAGATTACTTCTTGAACAAAGCAGATGGGTCAGGTCGGACTATCGATTTTTTCGAAAAAAAGTCGATAGTCCGACCTGACCCCAAATCTTTACCTGAAGATCATTCCAGGAAAACGGTTGACGGTAAAACGTCGGATTGATTTCCTTCACACGCATCTTGCCACCCAATGCTTGAATTTCCGGAATGGAAAACGTGAATTTCCAAGACTGTTTATCAAAAACGAGTGGACGAGTATCAAACTCAACGGTTTGCACCAGCCAACCATCCACTTCTTTTGGCGGTTGATAGCTTGTTAAAATATAGTGAATATTCTGAGATGCGATATCCGTATAAGCTTTTAATGCAATAGGATCGGGTTGAAAATACTGGTCGGCAGAAAATGAGACTGGTCCGTCAAACCAAAATTCAATATCACCCATCGGAACCGTAAGAGATGTAAATGTTCCATCCGTTTCAACGGAATACATCTTAAAAGGTTCGAAGATACCATACGTCTCTGAACCTCGAGTTACACGCTGTGTTCCACTTGCATGTCGTGTTTGCATACGCAGTCGTTTCGAAGCCGTCCAAAGATACTGAACGTTTGGTGTTTCACGATAGGCGACTTCATCTCCCAATGATACATGTTGCATCACAATCCATTTAGACTGTGAGGTGTGAATTTTACGAACAAAAATATCATTCGATGCATTCAAATCGATGGTATACACTCCTTCCGGTAATCCTGGAATACGCAACATCATTTCACGCATCGTGGAGGGAATCGCATCTCCGGACACGTGTCCATCATCAGCTTCACGCACATCAGCAACCGACTTTCCTGTTTCATCAAACACCCTCACCACAACAGAATCCGCACCTTCGTCTCGATTCATATCCATATACTCAAATCGAACAACGAGATCTTCCTGCTTGAGATACGTCTTCAATTGATGCGACCCTCGCAGTGAAATTTCTGTTATATGCATTTGAGATGATGGTTGATATCCTACGATACGAAACGGTACTTGATAGGGTGTTTTATAGACCGCAACATGCTCTCGCGCAGGTGGATTCTGATAAAACGCATCAAACGAATCATACGTTGGAATTTTTTGATACAACGTCAATCCCCGATCTTGTATGGATACCCAATCGAGTTGATCGATCAGAAGATTATGCAGCGGCTTCAGCTCATAGACATCGGGTTTGGTTTGAACGAATCCACCAAACTCAACAATGGGAACCATGATGTTTTGAAACCAAATTTCAAAAGACACGCGATCAAATTGATCGAAAGTTGAACCCGAATCTGCTCTTGTTGCT
>CAYIPP010000097.1:0-3601 GCA_964365355.1 uncultured Gammaproteobacteria bacterium | reverse complement strand
ATCGATCCGGTCTACAAAAATTTTTTCAAAACGTGAATAATTCTACAGACTCATACTAGATTTTATCTCAACAAATGTTCTGTTCGGGTAATCTATTTTTATCTCTATGGCATTACCTACCATTGTCTATTACACAACGTTTAAGAATTTTGAACAGGAGTTACCTGTCCTGTCGCAGAATGGAACAGACATTCGTGCGCAAATACAAAAAACTATTTTAGAAATATACATCGGCGATCCAGTTGTATTTTTGATTGAACCACAACAATCGCATTGGTTTCTTCTCTTGGCTCTTGAAGAAGTTCGCCGCGTCTGTCCAGAAATCGCTGTACAACTATCTGAACATCAAATTCTTCTGCTCCTATCTCAACTTGATCAAACAACCTACGTACATGCAGAAAACGTCTCAATGCTTCCTGAACTTCTTTTCGCGTCTAACATAGAACCAAACATACGAGAGGAAGAACTCGTGTTCAACATGGAGACCGTTCCACAATTTTCAAGTACAAACTTGATCGACCTCGTACTGTTTATTAAACAACGTGTCAAATTCACAAAAACACTTATTCTGACCGGAATGCCATCGCATCCGCTTGCTGTATTTTTGTCATATACAATTTGGTTAACCTATACACAATCCCTTGTGTACCAAGAGAAAAATCTTCGTATTGTTTTGATGTAACTCCTATGACGTATCAACAACATCGTGATTCTTTCTATCCTGAATCTCCCGAAAATTCTGTCAAAGAACGTATTCGTCGAGAATGTGAAGCAGAAATTCGTGAACTGCGAAGAACAACAAAACTCGCCACGCAAGAATTACCCATCGAACAACAGAAAGAGGCTTTCAAACATGCACTCACAAACAATGTCGTAGTGTCTGTAGAAGCAACAACAGGAGCGGGAAAATCCCTCGATCTGGGGGTTTGGACAGTTGAACACCTCGGAGGAAAACAAGCACGCATTGCCATGACACAACCTCGACGTGATGCAGCAGAAGGCGTTGCTCTTGCAACAGCTGCACGACACCATCTGTCATTTGGTAATGATGTCTGTTTTTCAACCTCTGAATTTCATGGCAATACCGATACAACAAAACTACAAATCCAAACGACAGGAATTTTAGTCAATCGTTTTCGACAAGATCCTCTTCTGCACTATTACGATGCGGTCATTGTCGATGAAGCCCATGAACGCGATTTGCACATTGATTTCACACTCGGACTCCTCAAACGTGCAAACAGACTTCGAGCCGAAACAGGAATGAAGTTGTTAAAAATTATTCTCGCCAGTGCCACACTCGAACAAAGCAAATTCCAATCGTTTTTTGACATCGATCAGGCCGCTCAACTCGTTGCGGAAGGAAAACTGTTTCCTGTCGAAGAACAGTTTTCTACAGAAAAAACGACAACCTACGAAGATCCAAGAACAAAAGAGTCAAGAGAAAAACCGTTTACCCAGGTCGCATCAGAACAGATACTTGATATCCTGACAACAACAACTTCAGGTGATATTTTGGTGTTTATGCCGGGCATTGAAACGATTCGAGATGTCCAATCATACGTTGAATTACACGTAAAAAATTTTAAACAACGTATAGAGGTTCTGACGTTGCATGGTTCCAACACACACGCAGAACGAAACACTGTCTTGCATGGATCAAGTAATCCTCGTGTGCGTCGTGTTATTGTTTCAACAAACATTGCGGAAACATCTCTGACAGTTCCAAATATTTCTTTTGTGGTTGACGGAGCTCGAAAAAACGAACTTCGTTTTAATCCGTCAACCGGTCTTGAATCTTTGGTGGAAGTTCCCGCATCAAAAGCGGAGTGTCTTCAGCGAAAAGGTCGTGCAGGTCGTCTGCGAGAAGGAACGTATTTTCCCGTACTCACACAAGAAGTATGGGACACACTCGAAGATCATCCAACACCGGAAATCGTCCGTTTGGATCTCACAGAAATCATCCTTCACATGTTGCGCTTAGGTATCACGGAAGTAGAAACGTTCGATTATATCGATCCACCAAAACCTGAATACATACAACATGCCATTCAAACTCTGTTGATGCTTGATGCAATCACTGCAGATCGTCGATTAACAAAGGTGGGGGAGGTTATGGCTGAATTGCCATGCGAACCTCGTCTGGCTCGTGTCATCACGGCTGCAATTGAAACAGGATGTGTCAAAGAGGCAGTGGCTGTCACCAGTCTTATTCAAAAATCCAGTGTGTTCCGTCGCCCGAATAGATTCGAACTTCAACAGACAGAAGATCAATTGCGAAGAAAAAAACTACTTGAAAAACTCAACGATGATGATTACACACTCAGTGCAGCTATTGCCAACACGTTAACCCGCGCCAGAGAAAAACAGCTTGCAGGCACCAAATTACTTGATGGTTACGACTTCAAACAAATCTGTTTCAATTTTTTTCAATCTTCCGACAAAACGGCATTTGTAAAAGAGTACTCAATAGATAGTTCACTGCTCCAAGAAGTAGAACTATTGATAGATCAAGCGATGAAAATACAACTCGAACAACAACGTCAGGACCCTCATCATTTGTTTATTTCTCCTGGAGAAGTACGAGATACCGCAACAGTAACTCTTCGAAAAAAACAGGACAAATTCCGAAAAGATGCATCATCAGATTGGACTGTTTCCTTAGATGTGTTCCGTGCCTATCTTTCGGCATCCAATCGATCTCTCTTTTGTGCCGAACATGCACTTGACGAAGAAGTGTTACAAAACGCATCGAAAAATTTCTCAAAAACACTTACTGAACTCCGTAAGAGTGGTGTGACTATTTCTTCCAGTGATGACGATGCAGCGTTTACACAAGCTGTGCTTGCCGGTTATGCTCCGGATCACTTGATTATTCAAGAACTCGGCCGCAATGGTGTTGCCTACAATCAAATTGATCGTGATGATAGTTCTGTCCGCTTCAGTTCTGCTTCCATCGTGCCAACAGATACAACACCTATGGCAGTTGCGCTCGCACTCCATCCAGGCAAAGGAAGTAAGACAGTCGGTCGAGGAAGAAAAATGGAAACCGAATTCAACTATGCCACCGTTGTACATCCTGTATCCAGTCCAATGCTCGCACAAGCAATGCCTCATCGTGTACGACAAGGAAATCAACCACAAGGCATGAAACTCCAAGATGGACGTGTGATGACCATCTACGGATTTGAATTCAAAAACCAAAAAAATCGATGGGTATCTATTCCGAATGGAGATCTGGTTATTCATACTCCTCAAGCAACTGAATATCTCGCATCCGCAATCACCTCTGGGCGTGATATTGCATCTGAACAACGAGAGGATGTATTTCATTACAGTACCAACAAAGACATCGCGACTGTTCTCGATCAATTGTATCAACGTTCGCGTGGTCAATTGGATTGGACCAATCTCACAGATTGGTATGCACGACAACTTCAAGAGTCCATTTCTCTGGAAGAAGCCAAACAACTCGGTGATCAACAATTCCAACTGCACCTGGAACACATCTGTCCATCAGAGCAACAACAATCAATCGAAACACAAGCACCGAAATCGCTCACACTTCATGGAAAATCTATCAACATTTACTACGCCTTTC